>DAHWHV010000316.1 GCA_027335545.1 Clostridia bacterium | reverse complement strand
GGCCCCCTCGGGCCGGCCGCGGCTCACCACCTGGAACCAATCCGGGAAGGCGTGTCCATGGGGGTGTGTGGGGGACCTGACAGCCCGGGCCCGCGGCGCTCCGGTATTCGCCCACGGCCCCAAGCGAATGCTCCTGCGGGCCCGGAGCGGTGCGGCGGCACCGCGCGCTGCCCTTTCACAATCCTTTCACCCTTGGCGTCTAGGGTGCCGGAGTGATCCACCACGACCCGGGGGAGGATGCAGAGTGAAGAGCATGCGAATTTCCCGTTGGGCCGTCGGGGCGGGACTCGCCACGCTGATGGCGGGGGTGACGCTGGTCCCTGCCGGGTTGGTTTCGGCGGCCCCATTGATCAGTGGCGGTCCAGGCGCGGCGGCGGTCGCCGCTCCGGCGCCGGTCGGTCCCGCCAGCCCTCCCGCGACCGCAGTTCCCCCGCCCCTGCCCGCGCCGGTCCTGGTCCAGGGAAGTGGCCCCGCCAGCCCGCCAGCCGCGGTCCCCAGCCCCGGGCCGCTGGCGCCGCCCAACGGCGTCGTGGCCCCCAACGGTTTCGCGCCTTCCAACGGCTTCGCCCCGCCCGTCTCCCTGCCGCCTGCGGCCAGCACTGTCGCCTCGGCGCCGCGGCGCGGCGGGCAGGGCTGGATGGTCCGGGCCGCCGCCCAGTACCTGGGGCTCGGCGTCGCGCAACTCCGGACCGAGCTGCGCGGGGGTCAAAGCCTGATGGGTATCACCAGCGGCATGGCCGGCAAGTCCGTGCCGGGGTTGACGACCGCCCTGACGACGGCGCTCCAGGGTCGGTTGGGCTTGGCCGTGACGGCCGGCCGGCTCACGTCCAGCCAGGCGCAGGCCCGCGCGGCCATTCGCGCCGCGGCGCTGCCCCGGCTGTTGGCCCGCCCCGGCGGGCCGCGCCTTCGCCACAACGGCCTCTGGGCAAGCGTCCTGCGCGGCACGGCTCAGTACCTGGGGACGAACGTGGCCCAACTGCGCTCTGACCTCCACGCCGGCCAGAGCCTGGCGGGCATCGCCAACGGCGTCGCCGGCAAGTCGGCCGCCGGACTCCAGGCGGCCTTGGTCGCAGCGGCCCAGGCGCGGCTGGGCCTAGCCGTGTCGGCCGGCCGCCGGACCTCCAGTGAGGCCCAGGCGCGCACGGCGATCTGGGCCGGCAAGCTGTCCCGCCTGTTGGCCCGCCCAGGGGAGCCCCAAGGGGGTGGCGTGCGCTGGGCGGGGGTGCTGCGCGGCTCGGCGCGGTACCTGGGCCTACCGGTCTCCACCCTGCGCGCCGACCTCCACGCCGGCCAGAGCCTGGCGGGCATCGCCAACGGGGTGGCCGGCAAGTCGGCCGCGGGGCTGCAGGTCGCCTTGGTCGACGCGCGCCAGGTGCGCCTGGAACGGGCGGTGGGTAGGGGGCGCCTGACGGCCGCCCAAGGGCTGACCGGCCTGACGGCCTTCGTCCAACGCCTGGATGCCCTGCTGGCGGGCACGCGCTCCGGCACCGCCACGACCGCGGACGCCGGCTCCGGCGGGGCGACGCCCCCGGTCGGCGGCGCCGGCGGCGTCGTGGGGCCGGGCAGCGGCGGCTCCTGACTCCACGCCGCGGATGCGGCAGGTCCCCGGCGCGGCAAGGGGAAGCACCCCTGGACAGGAGCGGCAAGGGGCGGGCCAGCCGGCTCGCCCCTCCGCCCGGGGGAAGGGGCCCGTCCATGCGCCTCGGGGGACCGCTGTTCCAGGGCGACGTCCGTGAGCCCGCCGAGTGGATCCGCCGGCACCGGCGGTTGGGCTTTTCGGCCGCTTACGCCCCCTACATCCCCGACCCGTCCGCCCGGGCCGAGTTCCGGCACGCGCTCGCGGAGGCCGACCTGCTGCTGGCCGAGTACGGCGCGTACTGCCTCAACATCTCCCACCCGGACGAGCGGCGGCGGGAGGGGCACATCGCCGAGATCACGCTCCGCCTGCGGCGCGCCGAGGAGATGGGCGCCCGCTGCTGCGTGATGCACGGCGGCAGCTACAACGGCGAGGGCTGCGTGAAGGCCCACCCGGAGAACTTCTCCCCTCGCAACATCGAGCACAACGTCCGCACCATCCAGCGCATCCTCGACGAGGTGCGGCCCGAGCACACCAAGCTCGTCCTGGAGACGGAGTCGTACGTGCTACCCGACGGCCCGGACCTCTACCTGCAGATGCTGCGCGACATCGACCGCCCCGGCTTCGCCGTGCACCTCGATCCTGTGAACATCACCCTCAGCCCGCGCCGGGTGTACTACTCCGGCGACTTCATCCGCGAGTGCTTCGCCAAGCTGGGGCCGCACATCGTGAGTTGCCACGCCAAGGACACCAACCTCATGGACCACGCCACCGTGCAGATCACCGAGACGTACCTGGGCAACGGGACGTTGGACTACGGTGCGTACCTGAGCGAACTCGACCGCCTGCACCCCGACACCACCCTGATGATCGAGCACCTGCGCGCGGAACAGCTGCCCGCCGCCCTCCGCTACGTCTTCGCCAAGGCGGAGGGGTTGGGTCTGGCCTTCCACGGAGCGGAAGCGCGCGAGGCGCTGTAGGGGGTGGGGGCAGGAGCCCACTCCTGCCCCCACCCCCGTCCGCAGCCGGTGGCCGGGGTCGCACCCCCTGCCCCTGTTGTCTCTGGCCGGGGCGTTCTGGCTGGGCCGTCCTGGCGTGAAGACGCGCCGTCGATCCCCTGGGGGCTTGGCCTCCCGCAGGCCTGTGGCCCTGCGCTCGCCGGCCCGGGCGGCGGCCGAGCCGGCAGCATCGCGTCGGGCCCCGGGGTGTCGGGAGAAGCGCAGGCCGCAGCGGGCGGTGGGCGTCACGCACCGTCCCGGTGCTCGGGCGCCGTCCCGCCGCTGGGGCACCCTCCCGCCGCTGGGGCACCGACACGCCAACCCGCGGGCGGCCCGTGAACCGCAAGGGGCAGTGCGTCACGAGGAGCCGGGCGACCGCATCCGGACCACGGCGCGTGCAAAAGCGGGCTCTTGCAGCACCGTGCTACCCCGGCAATCCGGCCGTGCGCGTGGCCAGGTCCGCGTCGGGGCGCATCAGCGTGCAGGCCCGCGGGAAACGGGCCAGGCAGCCGCGCATGGTGGCCAGGGCCACGTAGTAGTCCCGGTAGCGGAAGCCCCCGGCGCCGGGATCCCGGAAGATCTCGTAGCAGGCGCAGGCGCGCAGCCAGGTGTCGAAGACGTCGGATACGTCCACCGAGACGTCGGGCCGGTAGCCCTCCATGTCCTCCCAGTTCTCGGCGAACAGCAGGTGGTCCACCCATACCGCGGGCCGCGGGCGGTCCAGGCGGCCCAACCCCGCCAGGAACCGGGCCTCCACGGTGATCTCGTGCGCCCGGGTGTGGTCCCGGTGGATGCTGCCGCGCCAGTGGGCGATGAGCACGCGCGGGCGCAACTCGCGCAGGATGTCGGCGACGCCGAGCTTCACGGCGTCGTCCGCCGGCAGTTCCGCGTCGCGGTAGTCGAGGAAGCGCGCCTGGCAGCCCAGGGCCGAGGCGGCGGCCGCGGCCTCGGCGCGCTTCTGCGCCCCGTAGCCCTCGGCGCTCAGGCGGGCATGCCCCTTCTCCCCCAGCGTGAGGTGGACGATGGTCACGGGGTGGCCGGCCGCGGCGTACTTGGCCAGGACCAGCCCCGCGCTGAACTCCATGTCGGCGGCGTGGGCGGCGACGGCGACGACGGGAGCGGGAACCGACGGTGCGGCATCCATGCGGGCGGCCCCCTGAACGGTTCAGAGTGGGCGGCGCAGGAGCACGAAGCGCCGGGAGACGGAAAAGCCCGCCCGCCGATACAGGCGTCCGGCCGGGGAGGCCTCCCCCGTCCAGAGGAACCAGGCCGCGCGGCAGCCGGCCCCCTGCATCGCCCGCAGGGTGTCCTCAAGCAACACCGCGCCGATACCGCGGCCCCGCTCCGCGGCATCCACCCCGAACGGGCCGAAGCGGTCGGGGTGGCCATCGTAGGCCCCGTACTGGGCGAAGCCGACGACCGCATCCCCCCGCAGCGCCAACCGGGTGCGCCCCCAGGGCACCCCCAGGGCCACTGAGGCGCGCACGGCGCGTGTCCAGTCGGGGTAGAAGGCGCGCCGGATGAACTCCAGCAGGGGCCAGACGAGGGCGGGCCCCAGGGGTCGGAGGCACAACCCCTCGCGCTCCAAGCGGGCCCGGGCCGCGCCGGCCTCCGCGGCCGGGGTGAAGGCCGTCAGGGAGCGTTCCATCGCCACCACCTCGGCCAGCGGGGCGAAGCCCTCGTGTTCCAGCAGGCGCAGGGCCGCTCCGTGCGCGGCCCGGTCCGGTCCGGGCCAGAAGTACCCCGGGGCGTAGGGCGAGACCTCGACGCGCCGGCAACCGCGCTCCCGGAGGTGCCCCATCGCCGCCCGGAGCAGGGCCGTGCCCAGCCCGCGGCCACGCCAGGCGGGATCGACCCCGAAGGCGGTGATCCAACCCGCGTCGGGCCCCAGGTCGGCGGAGGGGTCCAGGGGGACCCGCCGGGCCAGGGCCAGGGCGAAACCGGCGACGCCCCGCCCATCGGGGGCCTCGGCCACGCGCAGGCCGTCCGGGAGGAAGTTGGCGTCGGCGAGGATGCGGCGGGCGAACGTGGCCTCGTCGATGGGGTCGGCGGGGAGCGCCGCGTTCCAGGCGGCCACCAGCGCCCGTTCGTCCCCGGGGTGGTAGGGCCGGGTGGCGGACATCTGGGCCCACCTCCGCTGCGACGGCCATGGCGCCTGGCGTGGCTACACGTCCCGCCTCCCCGGACCCGGGCGGCGGGAGGATGGCCCGACCGGGGGCGGCGCCATCGGGCGCCCCCTTGGGGTCACGCCCACCGCCGCACGTCCTTTCCCCGACCCACGGCCGACCCCTGCCCCCCGGGCCCGGGGGACCGGGAGCAGGGATGGCCCCGCGCGCCTCCGCCCCCCGGCTGCCGACGCGGTTGAACGCGTTGTCCACGAACCGCTGGATCTCGTGGACCGCCGTGCGGTTCAGCGGGATCCCCACCACGTAGAGCTCGAAGGGCACCTGCAGCGTCCCGTGCTGGGGCACGGGCCGCCCAGGGTGCCTGCCGCAGCCCTCCACCGCCGCCCCCAGGGCCAGCGCCCCGGCCGCGGCTGTACGCAGGAACCCGCGCCGCGTCAGCGCACCCGTGCGGAGCATGGTCGACCCACCCCCCACCCGGCCGGCAGCGCCGTCCGGCGCGGGCCCGTGTGCGGCCGTGGTCAGCGGGGCCCGACGGCACTTGCCCCCCAACGCTCTGCTGCAGCGGCCCTGACCTCCCCGGGCACGGGAGGGCGCTGCAACGAGGGCGAGCGAGCCTCCGCCAAGCACAGGCGACAGGCGGAGACGGAGCACCTGCCGGGCGTTCCGGACAGGGGGCAGTGGAGGACCGAAGTCTTGCGCTGCCCACTCGGGCAACGCGGGGACCCCAGGGCCAAGGGCCAGCTGGACCCCGAGCCTCCCAAGCACCAGGGCGGTAGGTGGGCAGGGCAAACGTGGACGTTTGCCCTGCCCACCTACACCAAATTGCTCCCCTCCCAGCGCTCCCCGGCCTGGGCACGCTGCCGCCGCACCTCGCGCAGGCCCCCGGGCGTGGCCGCGAAGCCGCGCAGGGGCGTGTGCACGAAGCGCGCGGGCAACGGGGCCCCGAGCAGGGCCTCCAGACGCGCCACCTGCCGAGCCACCACCTCCGGGTGCTGCGCCGCGACGTTGCTCCGCTCCTCGGGGTCCGCGATCAGGTCGTACAGCCGCCGCTCGGCCCCGGGGTCCTGGGTGTGCAGCAGCAGGTTCCAGTGGCGGTCGCGCACCGAGGCGTGGGCCTCCCAGCCGGTTACGACGTGGTCCCGCTCCGGGGCGCGCTCGGCCGCCCACGGCCAGACGTTGCCGCCCTCCAGCGGGGGATGGGCGACCCCGAGGAGGGAGAGCAGGGTGGGAACCACATCCTGGTTTTGCACGAAGGCCTCGACCTGTTCGCGGCGGCGGATGTCCGGGTGCCGCACCTGCCAGTTGATGTGGGTGTTGTAGGGGTGCATGCGGGCGCCGGACTTACCGAACTGCCCCTGGTCCCAGAGTTCGGTCCCGTGGTCGGAGAGGACCACGACCACCGTGTCACGCATGGCCCCGGACTGCTCCAGGCGGTCCAGGAAGGCGCCGAAGCACTGATCGGCAAAGGTCACATACCCCTGATAGAGCGCGCGCGTGCGGGCGATGTCCTGGGGGTCCGGCTCCGGCCGGCCCGGCGCGCGGTTGAGGGACTGGGGCACGATGTGGTCCGGACGACCGTCCCCGCCCTGGTAGGCGTCGGCGAAGCGCACGGGCGGGTCCCAGAACTCGTGCGGCGTGAACGAGTCGACCCAGAGGAAGTACGGCGGCGCGCCCCGCATCCCCACGGCCCAGTCGCCGGCCCGCCGGAGGACCTGCGCGGCGAAGTAGTCCTCATCGCGGGCGCGGTCGCGGGTCTGGTAGAGGTAGGCGGAGGGGCCCAGGCGGCCCCGGCCGAAGGGCGAAGGCTCCTGCAGGGCCTCCTGGGCCAGGGTGTGGGTGTCGCCCTCCTGGCCCCGGACGAAGTCCCAGGAGACGAAGCCGCGCGTGAAGTTCATCGTCGCCTTGAACAGGTGCCAGACGTCGCTGACCAGCCCCGTGGCGTAGCCTTGCTGGTAGAGGTACTCCGCAAGGGTCGTGTGGTGTTCGGGGATGGCGTGCCAGCCGAGGAGGTTCGGGTGGCTCCCCCGGTCGCCCACGTGGTGGCGCCAGGGGAAGCTGCGCATCCCCGTGTGCACGGCGCGCCGGAAGGGGATGGTCGGCAGGCCCTCGCCCCAGGCGTTGCCGAAGACGACGGCCTGCTCCGCGAAGCGGTCGAAGTGGGGCGTGCGGCAGAGGTCGGTCGCCAGGGCGTCGCGGCGCAGCGTGTCGAAACAGACGACGATCAGGTTCAGTCGTGGGCGGCGGTGCGGATCCGACATGGGGAAGGTGCCTCCTCCTGCGCGGCGCGGCCGCGCGCTGTGCTCCGGACGGGCGGGCCCGGTCGCGGGAAGGGCCGAGCGGGCGGAGACGGGCCGCTCCGCGGGGCTCTGGCCCGGGCGTCGAAGCCCGCTG
>DAHWHV010000303.1 GCA_027335545.1 Clostridia bacterium | reverse complement strand
CGCCCCCCACCGCCGGGGCCGCGGCCGCGGCCCAACTGCGCGGCCTGGAGACCGGCACGATCGCCTCCTTCATCGACGGGATCGGCCGGCAGTTGGGGACGGGCAGCGGCTTCGGCTGGAGCAACCTGCTGGAGTTCCTGCACGGCGGGGGCCTGCTGCGCCACCCCGGCCGCATCCTGGCCGCCCTGGGGGGCGTGTTCGTCGGCGAGTTGCGTCAGAGCCTGGGCCTGCTCGGCAAGCTCCTGGTGCTGGTCGTGCTCTCGGGGGTCGTGCGCCAACTGCAAGCGGCGTTTGAGAACGAGGCCGTGGGCCGGATCGCCGACGCCGTCGTCTTCCTGGCCCTGGGCGTGATCTGCCTCGCCGGCTTCAGCGTCGCCGTCACCCTGGCCCGCACGGCCGTGGTGGACCTTTCCTCGTTCATGGTCGCCCTGCTGCCGGCGCTCATCGGCCTGTTGGCGGCCGGCGGCTCGCCGGTCACCGCGGGCCTGTTGCAGCCCGCGATGGTCGCCGCGGTCGGGGCCGTGGGCATCGTGGTGCGCGCGGTCGTCTTCCCGCTGGTCCTGCTGGCGGCGGTGCTGGACATCGTCTCCGCCTTCTCTCCGCAGTTCCGGCTGACCAGCCTCGCCGCCCTCATGCGCCAGATCAGCCTGGGGGTGATGGGGCTGCTCTTCACCGTCTTCCTCGGCGTGGTGGCGGTGGAGGGGGCGGCGGGGGCCGTGGCGGACGGTGTGGCCCTGCGGGCCGCCAAGTATGCGGCCAAGGCCTTCGTGCCGATCGTCGGCGGCATGTTCGCGGACACGGCCGAGCTCGTGCTCACCTCCGGATTCCTGCTGCGTTCGGGCCTGGGCCTGATCGGCCTGGTGACGATCGTGCTGACCATGGCCATCCCGGTGCTGAAGATGATGGCCCTCTGGGGGGTGTACCGGCTCGCCGCCGCGGTGGCCCAGCCCGTGGGCGGCGAGGCGGTGGCGGCCGTGCTGGGGGGGGTGGGGGGGGCTCTGGCCCTGCTGACCCTCGCCGTGGCGGTGGTCGGCCTGATGTGCTTCCTCAGCCTGGCCGTCCTGGTCGGGGCGGGCAGCGCCGCCTTCGTCCTGCGTTGAGGCGGGTCCGGGGCCGACCCGGACCGAGGGGCAGCCGGGTGCCGCGGTCCGGTGCGGCCGGGGCCGGCTGCGCCGGCTGGGCGGCTGGGACGGGAGCGTGGCCGGGAGCTGGAGCGCCCTGGCCGGTTGGGGGGGCGCGCGGGGCGGCCGGGAGAGCGGGAGGGCGGGAGAGCGGGAGGGCGGGAGAGCGGGAGGCCCCTCGGTGCCCCGGGCCTCGGCGGCGGCGCCGGGTGGCGCTCCGGCCCGCGGCCCCAGGCGCCGGGCAGGCAGGCGGAGGGGGGTGCGGCGGTGTTCTCCATCGACCACTGGGTGCAGGGCCTGGCGGCCCTGCTCCTGCTGGCGGGGATTGCGGAGTTGCTGATGCCCTCCGGGGCCCTGCGCGGTTACGCCCGGGCGCTGCTCGGCCTGCTGGTCCTGCTGGGGGTGCTGCAGCCGCTGGTCGGGCTGTTGCGCGGGGATATCCACCTGCAGCTGCCCGACCTGCGCCCGGCGGCGGCCTCGGCCACGCGGGCCCAGACCGCCGCGGCCCAGGCGGCGGCGCAGGCGACCTTCGAGCACCTGGTGGCCTCCGAGGCGGCGCGCCTGGCCGGGCAGGTGCCGGGGGTGGCGGGCGCCCGGGCGACGTTACGCTTCGCCCCGCCGGGCCCCGGTGAGCCGGCGGTCACCGGGGCAAGCGTGCAGGTCAGCCCGAACGGCTCTGCGGCGAGCCTCGGGCCGGGCCTGCGGGCCCGCGTGCGGGCCGCCGTCGCGGCGGGCCTGGGGCTGAAGGAGGGCCAGGTCACGGTCAGCGTCTGGTAGGGGCGAAGACCGGGGCCATGGGTGGGCAGAGGGGGTAGGGGCGATGTCCGGGGAGTCCGGGGCCGGCGGCGCACCGCCGCCGCGGGGCGGGTGGCGCCTGGGGAATCTGAAGGGGCCGGAGTGGCGCACGGCGGCCTGGATGGGGGGGCTGCTCGTGGCGGGCTTGCTGCTGCTGGTGAGCCGGCCGGGGGTCGGCAGCCCCCAGGTCGTGGCCGCCAACCCCGGCGGGGCGACGGGCGGAGGGGGTGGCGCGCCCCAAGGGGGAGGGGCCCAGGATCCCTTGCAGGCCGAGGCCCAGGCGATGGGGCAGGGTCTGGAGCAGGCCCTGACCCGGATCGCCGGGGCGGGCACGGTCACCGTGCGCCTGCGGCTGGAGGCGGGCCCTGTGACCGAGTACGCCACCAACACCCAGCAGACGGACTCCAGTTCCAGCGGCAGCGGCGGGACGACGAGCCAGCGGACGGTGAGCCGGCAACTCGCCTCGCCCAGCGGCGGCGGTACGCCCCCGGTGCAGTCGACCAAGGCCGCCTCCATCGCCAGCGTCCTGGTGGTGGCCTCGGGCGCCTCCGATCCGCGGGTCCGGGCGGAATTGGCCGCGGCGGTCCAGGCGGCCACCGGGGCGTCCCTGTACCGGATCGTGGTCCTGCCGGCCGGGGGGGCGGCGGACGGGTAAGGCGGCTCGGGCGAGAGCGGCCGAAGAGGGGCTGCAAGCGGCCCAAGGCGGTGGAGAGCGGGTGCAGGGGAGGGTCTCGCATGGCCATCATGCTTCGCCGGCGGCAGGTCGTGGGGTTCTTGGTCTTTGTGCTCCTGATGGTGGCGGCCGTCTACTTCGTGGCCCGCCACTGGGCCGACCTCGGCCGCCCGGCGGTGTCCGCGGCGACGCTGCTGGGCGCGGGGGCCAGGGTCGTGGCCACCACGGCCACGCCGTCGCTGGCGGTGTTGGCGGGCCAGGCCCGCAGCGCACGGGCGGGCTCCGGCTACTTCGCGTCCGCCCGGTTGCGCCAGGCCCAGGCGGAGAGTCGGCAACGGGCCTCGCTGCGGCAACTGGCGAACGCGGCGCACGCCAGTGCCACGGTGCGGGCCGAGGCGCAGCAGGAGCTCCTGGCCCTGGAGCGGCGTCAGGCGGAGGAGACGACGGCGGAGTTGGTTCTGCAGGCCAAGGGCTACTCGCCCTCGCTCGTCCTGCTCTCGCCGGGGGCGGCCACGGTCGTGGTGGAGGCGGCCCACTTCGATGCCGCCGTCGCCGCGCGCGTCGGCCAGGCCGTGGCGCAGGCGGCGGGGCTGGATCCGGCGCAGGTGCAGATCGTCGTGCGGCCGGCGCCGGTTGCTGTGGGGTGAAGGGGGCCGGGCTCGCCCGGCCCCCTTCACCGATCCGGGGCCGGAGCGGCGGCGCGGGGCGGGTGGGCGGCCTCCCCCGTGCAGTTCGGAGGTCGTGGCGCCGACTCACGGCAAAGAGGCGCTCCCGCCGGCGGGCGCTCAGGCGCCCGGCCCAGAGCGAGAGGGCGGCGAAGGGGCGGCGATGGCCAGCGTCAGCGGGCCGTAGCGCCAGGGGCGCACCCAGAGCAGGACCACGCTGGGGAGCTTCGGGAGGACCATCCAGGTGACGTCGTTCTGCGTAGCCCCTGCGGGGGGGGGGGGCGCCTCGGAGCGAATCCCCCTTCGCGGACAGGCAGGGCTTGCCACCATCGCCCCCGAACGGTGTGGCCGTCCATTCGCGGCGACCCGTTCTGGTCGGGCCAGCGTGGTCTGCGGGTCTGCGTTCCACGTCGGACCAGCCCCGGGCAGCCGCTGGCAGCGGCGTCCTCCGACGCGCGGGGGCGCGCGACTCGTGGCGCCTTACGCGGGCACCCTCGGGCGGAGGCCAGGCCCGACCGAACACGGGCACCGCTCCGCGGCCCGGCCGGCCCCGGCCCGACGGTTGGCCTGTCCCGCGCGTGTCGGCGTGGATCGGCCGCCCGCCGTCGGCGCGGGCAGACAGCGCGGCGGCGAGGGCTGGCTCGGCGCGGGTTGTCCCAGCGGGCCCCGCGTCGGGGCG
>DAHWHV010000295.1 GCA_027335545.1 Clostridia bacterium | reverse complement strand
CTTCGCTCCGCGGTGAGCTTCGCTCCGCGGCGGTCCAAGGGCGGCCTGCTGCCGGGGGTGGGCCACGCCCAAGTCGTCTTTGGCTTGCCCACTGCCGGATGTGGTGGCGGCAGTCCACCGTGTCCACCAACCCCTTATGGTCTCCCGCCCCCTTGAACCTTGTGTCCTCTGCCTCCTGGCCCGCATGATGCGCAGGGCTGGCAACCCGCGACCGGTGGGACGAATGTGGCCCGTCGAGAGCCCTCGTCGGACGGATCCCGTGGATCGGATGTGCCCCGTGGATCGGATGGGCCCCGTGGGATGGATATGCCCCGTGGGATGGATGTGACCGATGGGATGGACGTGACCCGCGGGACCGCCCCGGACCTGGCTGTCTGGGTGCGCACGCGCGACGAGCCGGGGATGCTGCATCAGATCACGGGTGTCGTGGCCCGCCACGGCGCCAACATCGTCCACGTCGATATCACCCACCGGGAGGCCGGCGACGCCTCGATCTATCTGGAGCTGGAGCGGGTACGGGACGAACCCGCCCTGCTGGCCGGCCTCCGGGGTCTGCAGGTCGTCGCGGACCTGAACACGCCCCCCTCCTTCTACCACGTCTATGGCAAGCGCGTGATCGTGATGGGGGGCGGTGCCCAGGTGGGGCAGGTGATGCTGGGGGCCGTCTCCGAGGCCGACCGCCACAACATCCGCGGGGAACGCATCTCTGTGGACACAATCCCCCTGGTGGGGGAGGAGAGTCTGGCCGCCGCGGTCCGGGCCGTCGCCCGCCTGCCACGCGCAGCCGTCCTGGTGCTGGCGGGGGCCCTGATGGGCGGAGAGATCACGGAGGCGGTGCGGGAGGTGCGCGCCCAGGGCATCATCGTGCTGGCCCTGAACATGGCCGGCACCGTGCCCGATGCCGCCGACCTGGTGGTCTCCGACCCTGTCCAAGCCGGGGTGATGGCGGTCATGGCGATCGCGCGCACCGCCAAGTTTGACGTCCGCCGCGTGCAGGGCAGGCGCTTCTGAGCCCGGGAGCCTGTGGGGCTGCCAGCGGATGGACAGCCGGGGCATCCCCGGTCGGTGCGCCGTCGTGCCCGTCCCGGCGATGTGCGGCGGGGGGCGGATGCAGCCGCCACACGCGCTGAGACAGGAACGTTGCACCCCGGCGCGAAGCCGCTGAGGCAAGAGCGGGAGGGATGCGCCTTGACGAATAGGGCCGGCCATCTGCGCCGGGCCTCCGCGGCCCCGGGCTATGTGCGCTTCTGCACGGCCGGTGAGGATTTGGCCCACCTGACCTTCGGTACCTGCGCCCTGGGGGCGGGGGAGTCCTGGGACCTCTTCACGGGCGCAGACGAGGTCCTGGCGGTGATCCTGCGGGGCCGGGTCGACGCCGCCGCAGGCACGGAGCATTGGACCGGGCTGGGGGGCCGGGCGTCGGTTTTCGCCGGGCGCGCGACGGCGATCTATGCGCCGCCGCGGGAGCGGCTCTCCCTGCGAGCGGCCGGCGGTCCGGCCCTGGTCGGGGTCTGCCAGGCCCCGGTGCCAGAGGGCGCGGCGACCCCTGCCCCCTACGTCATCCCGCCGGACCGTGTCCGCGTGAACCCCCGCGGCCGCGCCCCCTTCGCCCGTGAGGTCCACGACATCCTGGACGAGTCGCTCCCGGCGGCGCGGCTGGTCGTGGGGGAGACCTTCAACGGCAGCGGCAACTGGTCGAGCTACCCGCCGCACAAGCACGACGAGAACCGCGGCGAGGAGGAGGTCTGCCTCGAGGAGCTCTACTACTTCCAGTTCGATCCGGAGCAGGGCTTCGGCGCCCAGTTCCTCTACATGCCGGACGGCTCCCTGGACGAGACCCACCGCGTGCGCCAAGGCGACGTGACCCTGCTGCCGCGGGGCTACCACCCCGTCGCCGCGGCCCCGGGCTACCACCTTTACTACCTGTGGGTCATGGCCGGAGACGGCCGCCGGCTCCGGCCCTTCGACGACCCCGCCCACGCCTGGGTCAAGACGCAGGGCTGAGGGTGTCGGGTGCGTCCGCAGGCGCCGCCGACCCCGCCAGAGCCTCTGGCGGGGTCGGCGCGGGGTCGGCGGCGGGCGAGGCGCCCCTACCCGCGCTGCGCTCAGAGCACGGCGCGGAGTTGTCCCCCGTCGCAGTACACGTGGGTCCCCGTGAGGTACGTGTTGGCGAACGAGAGCAGGAAGGCGCCCCACCGGCCATACTCGGCCGGCAGGCCATACCGGCCTATGGGGATCTGGGCGAGGCCCCGGCGCGTGGCCTCCCCCGGGGTGATCCCCTCCAGTCGGGCGCGGTGCGCGTCGTTGTCGACCGTGCGCTCCGTGGCGAAGCGCCCCGGGGCGAGGCAGTTGATCAGGATACCGTGCGGCGCGCATTCGTTGGCGAGGCTCTTGAGGAAACCAACCACGGCCGGGCGCAGCGCGTTGCTGAGGACCAGATCGGGGATCGGCTGGCGCACCGAGGTGGAGGTGACCGCCAGGATGCGGCCGCCGCCGCGGGCGCGCATGGCGGGCACCGCCAGCCGGACCTGCCGGACCACCGTGAGCACGACCTGCTCGAAGGCGGCCCGCCAGGCGTCGTCGTCGGCGTCCAGCGCCAGGCCGTGCGGCGGACCACCCGTGTTCAGCAACAGGCAGTCCAGGCCACCCAGGCGGTCCATGGCGGTGCCGATCAGCGCCTCGCAGCCGGAGGCCGTCGAGAGATCGGCTGCCAGCGGCTCGACGCGGGCCCCGGGGACCGCCCCGCGCAGCCGCGTGGCCGCCGCCTCAATGCGCGGGCGTGAGCGGGCGGCGATCACCACCGCCGCCCCCTCGCGGGCCAACTCCTCGGCGACCGCGTAGCCCAGGCCGCTGCTTGCTCCCCCCGCGGCGGCCACCTTCCCGCGTAGTCCCAGATCCAGGGCCTCCACCACCCTTCCTGCGCCTCTGTGTCTCCGCGTCTGTGCTGCCGAAGATGGACCTGCGAGAAGCCGCGGGCGGTCCCCGACCACCGCGGAGCGAAGCTCACCGCGGAGCGAAGCTCACC
>DAHWHV010000292.1 GCA_027335545.1 Clostridia bacterium | reverse complement strand
GGGGCCGTGGCGGCGGGCATGCCGCCGCTGCTGGTCCTGCACATGGTCGACGCCTGCGACGGTTGGGGTTTCACGCGCAGTGGCCCAGGAGCAACACGTCGACCTCGGCTGGACCAACGGCTACGTCCACGAATGCTGCGCGGACACGCAGGTCCCCAACCCCCGCGCCCGTCAACTGCGCCGCCGCATGGCGCAGCGGGCCGGCCAGTTGCGGCGGGCGATGAACCGCCGGACGCCCCGCGCCGCGGCGGCCCAGGCCCGCCAGCGCCGCCGCCTGGGGACGATCCAGACCCAACTCACCCGCGCCCGGCGGGAACTGGCTCGGACCCCAGAGACCGTCGCCTACGGTTCCCTGGGGCGCCAGGCGACCCACCAACTCCACCCGGGCCGGGGCCTGCTCGCTCCAGTGCTGCGGGCCTTGACCTATCACATCCGCCTCCAACTCCTTGACCGCATCCGCACCGTCTTCGCCGACCACCGCGAGCGCGGCAAGCTCTTGCAGGCCCTCCTCAACACGCCCGGTCGCTACGTGCCGGGCCCGGCGGGGACCTCTTGCTCCTGACCCGCCGCAGCTACCCCGCTACGCGGCGGCACTCCGTGCGCTTGTCGTCGCCACCAACGCCGCCCAGCCCCATGCCCCCGCTCGACCGGGCCATCCCCTCCGGTTCGCCGTCGCCCCCGACCCCACCATGCACAACGCCGATTCGACCCTTGTCCCAGTTTGAGCCGAAGTCTGTGACTTGACCTGGGTCCGAGGTCGAAAGGCATCACGGGGGGGGGCTGCGGTCAACAGGGACCCAGGAGCGCACAGAAGTTCTTGCCCAGGGAACCGATCCGCACGTGCACCCGCACCGCGACCGGTAGGTGGGCGAATCCCACCGTGTTCCAGTGCGCCTTGAGGCGGGCCCAATCCACCGGGTCCTGCACACGCACAAACTCCCCGAGGCTGAAGGCGTCCGAGCCGGCCGCCCGAGCCGCCGTCAGGGCGGAGCGAATGTCCCCGGCCAGTACCCCGGAGGCCGCGGCCCGTAGCCGGGAGAGCGCGGCGGGGTCGGCCCAGAAGTTGGCCGGGGCCGTGGTGACAGCCAGAATGTGCGCCTGGACCCGGACGCGGAGGGATGCAATCGGGCCGCGCGCCACCGTCACACGCCGCCTCCCACCCACGAGCTGCAGGACGACGGCCCCCCCATTTGCCGCCGGGACCACCAGGGTCTGGTTCTGCACCCGACCGGTGGCGGCGAGCCAGCCCAGGGTCTGGGCCTGGCCCAGCCAGCCCACCAGCCGGTCGGATCGGAACAGGGCCGTGCCGCCGACCCGGAAGCCCACCGTGCTTCCCTTACCCTGGGTGGTCTCGGCGGAGACGCCCAGGGTCGCCGGCTGGTCCCCCACGGTCATCGCCTGATCGAAGAAGGTGAAGAGGCGGTCGGCGTATCCGGGAAAGGTGCGTTGCGCCCAGGCGGTCGTCCCCACGAGGACCTCGCCGGCATCCGGCAGGGCCGGCGCCGACTGCTGCAGGACCGCGGCGGCACTCTCCCCACGCGCGACGTAGAGCCAAGGGGTATCCACGAAATCGAGCGTGCGGGCCAGGAACCCCAGCGGCACCGCCAACCCGCGGCGCGCCAGCGCGCTGGAGACCACGACCCCCCGCACGTGGGTGAAGTCCAAGTTGAGGTAGGTGGTGGCGCTCAGGCGGCGCAGCGCCTGCGCCGTGGTGCCCGCGCTGGCGCTGCGCAAGGCCACGGGCTGCCCGCTGGCGTCGGCCCCTTCCGGGGTCGGGATACCCAAGGGGTTGACGATGGCGGCGGTGACCTCGAACCGCCCCCTCGGCGCGGGATCGACGCCCAGCAGGACCACCAGTCCCGTCTTCTCGATGGGCGCGATGCCCCAGCAGCCGGAGAGCACCAGGGAGCAGCCGAGGCAGGCGAGGGCGGCCAGCCAGCGCCGCCTTGTCACGCCCCCGCCCCGCCCCGGCGGAGGGCCGCGGCGCCGTAGATGAGCAGCAGCCCCGCCGTCAGGCCGGGCACGGCCCACAGGGCCAGCCAGGTGTAGAGGGCCCGGTCCACCGCCAGCACGTTGGGGAAGAGGCCCAGACCCAGCCCCAGGCTGACCGTCGCCCCGAGGGCCAGGATCCACCGCGACCCGCCCCCCACCCCCCCCCG
>DAHWHV010000289.1 GCA_027335545.1 Clostridia bacterium | reverse complement strand
CGGGGGGTCGCGCGACGACGCGGCCCTGACCGCAGCCCTGGCCGCGCACGGCTACGCGGAGGCCCTGGCGCGGAGCCGGGTGGCCGCGGCGGCTGCCGAGCATGCCCGCACGGCCCTGCTGGCGGGCATTCTGCAAGGGGGGGGGACCCTTCTGGTCGTGGACGTGCGGGGCCTCGGGGTGGGGCGGGTCGCCGCGCCGCGCCCGGCGGAACTCGTGCATGCCGGCTTGGCGGTGCACCCGGCCGGGGTCACCTTCACCTACCCCCGCGGGACGCTCCTGGCGTTCTCCGGGGTGCCGGTGGCCGAGGATCGCCGCGCCGGGCTGCTGCAGGTGCGCGTGCGGGGCCGGTTGCGCCTCGACGGCGACGGGACGGCCCTGGGCGCGGCCGCCGCCGATTTCAGCCAGGGCCTGGAGTTGCGGGTGCCCGGGGTGCGGATCCGCGCCCGGACGGGCTCCATCCAACCCGTGGAGGGTGGCTACCTGCTGCGGCTGCTGGCCTAGGCAGGTGCTGCAAGAGTCCGCTTTGGCAGCACCGCCTTCCGGATGCTGTCGCCGGCGTTTCGCGGCCCACCTCCCCTGGTGGGCGAGGGACCGCCTCCCGGTTCCTTGCGTCGTCCTCTTGGCGAGCGGCGGGCCCGCGAACCCCGCCCCTTGACCCACCGCCCCCGATCCACCGCCCCCGATCCACCGCCCCCGATCCACCGCCCCGCGGCGCCCTCAGCCGGCGCCTCCCGGGCTGGCGGCTGAGGGCGCTGCGCACCTGGAGCGCCCGCCCCGCTCCCCGAGGGCGGCGCGGCAGATCTGCCGGTCGTCCAGGGGGAGGAGCCGGCCGCCTGCCGGTTGGCGCCGCTCGTGACCTCGCCCGGCCACCAGGACCAGGTCTCCGGGGCCGGCGTCGGCGATCGCGTGGCGGATCGCCTCGGCGCGATCGAGGATCGGGCACGTCACGGCCCGGGCGCCGACGAGCCCGCTTTGCACCCGGCTGGCGATCACGGCGGGGTCCTCGCCGTACGGGTCGTCGGTCGTCAGGTAGACGACGTCGGCCAAGCGTCCGGCGATCGTGCCCATGCGGCGCCGCTTGACGTCGTCTCCGTCGCCGCCCTTGCACCCGAAGACCAGGCGCAGGGTGCCCGCGCACCTGCGGCGAGCCGCCAGCAGGGACCAACGCAGGCCGTCGGGGTTGTGGGCGAAGTCGACGACGACCGTAAAGCCTTGGCCCCCATCCACCGTCTCGAAGCGCCCCGGCACGGGATCCATGGTCCGGATGGCCTGGGCCGCCGTGTCGAAGGGCACCCCGTTAGCGAGGGCCGCCGTCAGGGCGGCCAGGGCGTTCTGGGCGTTGTGCCGCCCCGGCAGGGGCAGCACAACCTCACCCCGGCCCCACGCGCCGCGCACGCTGAGGATGCCGCGGGCGCCGTCCTGGCGGTAGCGGCCGGAGACATCCGGAGCGCTTGGGCGCCCAGCGGTCCACACGCCGCCGAACGCGCAGGTGACCACCTGGCGGTGGGCCCGCGCCTCCCGCGCCAGCAGCCGCCCGGCGGCGCCGTCGGTGCAGATCACGGCCAGTGCGGGGAAGGCCTTGCGGCCGGAGCGCGGCTCGAAGAGGCGCCGTTTGGCGGCGAGGTACGCCATGGGGGTGCCGTGGTAATCCAGGTGGTCGCGGGTGAGGTTGGTGAAGACCGCCGTGTCCACCTCGAGCCCTTCCAGGCGGTGCTGGGCCAAGGCGTGCGAGCTGGCTTCCATGGAGACGCCGTGCAGCCCGGCCGCCACCATCTCGGCCAGCATCGCGTGCAGGGCCAGGGGGTCGGGCGTCGTCAGCGGCGCCTCGAGCTCCCGGCGCCCGAGGCGGTAGGCGACGGTGCCGAGCAGCCCCAGCGGGCGGCGGGCGGCGCCGAAGGCGGCGTGGAGCATGTGCGCCGTGGTCGTCTTGCCGTTGGTGCCCGTGATGGCCAGCACCAGCAGGTGCCGGTCGGGGTGGCCGTGCAACGCGCGGGCGAGGTGCGCCAGGGCGATGCGGGCGTCGGGGACCTCCAGCTGGGGTACGCCGCCGAGGTGGGGCAGCCAGTGCTCCACCAGGAGGGCGGCGGCGCCGCGCTCCACGGCGGCCGCGGCGAAGCGGTGCCCGTCCTGGTTCGCCCCCGGGAGGCACGCGAACAACGCCCCCGGCCGTACCTGGTCGGTGTGGCTGACCACGGCGGAGATGCGCAGGTCGCCACCGTGCAGGCGGCACTGCGGCAGGTTGGCGGCGAGTTGGGCAAGCCCGTGGTCAGCCATCCGCGGGGCGCCGGTGACGGCGGCGGTGACGGACGCGTTGCGCAGATCCGGGGCAGCGAGCATGGCAGGCACTCCCCTTGCAGCCGGTGCCGCCTGCGGACCGGGGGGCGTTCCGGCGGCGGCACCCGGTCGTGCCGATCGCCTGGCGGCAGTGGGCGGCAGAATGCTATGCCCCACGTCAGTTGGTTGAGCCTGGCAGGCCGGTCCCGGGTAGGACGGCGCTGCAAGAGTCCTCCCTATCAAGAGTCCTCCCATGCCGCACCGTCTTCCGGATGCTGCGGCCCGCGTTTCTCGGGATCCGTGGATCACTACCCCTTGGAGTTGAAGGACCGCCCGCGGCTTTTCGCAGGGGCGCCCTCTAGCATGCCCAAGGCGGGGGGCGGAGGGTTGCGCCGCGCGGCGCGCGGGCTTCACCTCCGCGGGCGGCGGCGCGGCGGGGGTTGCGGCGACGGTGGGACCGCCGTAGGCTTGGTCGACGGAGCGCGGGGGGTGGCGTGGCTGGGACGGCGGGCACGG
>DAHWHV010000284.1 GCA_027335545.1 Clostridia bacterium | reverse complement strand
CGGGGGGTGTCGTCGTGCCAGGGCTCCGCCGCCGCACGCTGCTGCGGCGCACGGCTTTGACCGCCGCCTGCGCCTGGCTGCCCGGGACGCTGCTCGGCGGTTGCGGGGGCGGGCGCGTGCCGGCCTCCGGGCAGGCCGAGCCGCCGCTGGTCCACTACCGCATGCCTTACGGCCAGGTGGCGCTGCAGCCGGGCCCGGCGCTGGAGCGCGCCTACGACGAGCTGGCGCTGCTGGCCGCCCTGCAGGGGATCGTCAACCGGGACGCGCCGCGCCTGTACGTGCTCGGGGTGACGGGGCCCGGGGGGCAGGACCTGGACGCCTTCTGGTGGGCGCGGATGGCCGAGCTCGGCTGGGCGGTGGCCCAGGCGGCGCCGGCCGAGGCCAGCGACCTCCAGAGCCTGCTGGCGATGTTCGGCCACCGCACCCGCGGCCTGGTGGTCTGGGACCCCGCCGTGCCGGCCACCCAGAACGTCGCGGCCACGCTCGCCGGCGTGCTGGACCTGCTCCCCGTGGCGCGGCGCACGGCCGCGCCGGGGGGTGTGACCCCCCTCTACCAGGAGCTGACGCGCGCCGGTTGGGGACCGGCCGTGCGCCTGGTGCACCCGGACGGCTCGCCCCTCTTCACGGGCCGTGGCACGATCCCGGGCACGCACCTGCCCTCCACCGGGAGCGCCAAGAACGACGCCTACCTCTGGGCCAAGGTGCACTACCTCGATGCCGGCCGCACGGACGCCGTGCACATGGCCTACTACATCGACGCCTACTGGCTGCGCGACCCCGGTGCCGGAGGCAGCATCTGGAACAACACCCTGGTCAACCACGACTACTTCGTGGCCCAGCGGGCCTTCTTCTTCGACCTCGACCCCTGGGCGGACGAGGCCCCCGTCGACGACCCGGGGCAGAAGCCAGGGACCGACGCCGCCACGCTGGCAGCCTTGCTGCAGGGCGCCAACGCGCGGACCGCCGGCCACCGGATGATCGACGTGGGCGGCTTCCCCCCGTGGGCGTTCAAGTACACCAACGTCGGCCGCGCCGGCGGCACGCACGGCGGGGTGGCCACCGAGTGGCGCTACGCCGAGACGCTCTCCTCTTACAACGCCTTCATGGAGGCGGACGCCCTCGGCTACGCCGGCATCGCCAATGCCTCCTTCACGCGCCACCTGCCGCTGCGCGCCAGCTACCCGCAGCGCCCCGTGCCCGATCACGCCACGCTCCGCCGGCGCGGCCTGCTGCAGCCGGACGGCTCGGTGACGCCCGGGCGCTACTTCGCCTTCTACGTGGGGGATTTCGACTCCCCGGCCTGGCTCTACCACATGGCGCCCTCGCTCTGGTCCGACCCGGCGCGGGGGTCGGTCCCCCTGTCGTGGGCGTTCGATCCCAACCTCTGCCTGCGGGCGGCCCCCGCCATGGCCTGGACGCGCGCGACGGCCAGTCCGCTGGACAGCTTCGTGGCCGGGGACTCCGGGGCCGGCTACCTCAACCCTGGGGCCCTGGAGGCCCCCAGGGCCTCCGGCCTCCCTTCGGGGGTCGCCATCTGGGCCGCGCACTGCCAGCGCTTCTACCGGCAGTGGGATCTGCGGGTGACCGGCTTCATCATCGAGGGCGACAGCCCTGGGATGGGGCCCGCCGGCCTGAAGGCCTACAGCACCTTTTCCCCGGGCGGGATCGTCGGCCAGAAGCTGCGGGCCCTCGGCCTGAGCGACGGGATGCCCGTGCTGGCCATGGCCACCGACATCGGCGGTCCCGCCGACCAGGCCGCCGCCGCGGTGCGGGCGCTCTTCCCGCCAGAGGCGGGCGTGCGCTTCGCCGTGGCGCGGGCCGTGCTGCAGACCCCGAGTTGGTACCGGAGCGTCGCCGCCGGGGTCACGGCGCACCACGCCGGGGAGGCCCTGCCGCCGATCCAGGTGCTCGACCTCCCGACGCTGCTGGCCCTGGTCGCCGCCCACGAGTCGCACCCGGGCGCCCGGGTGGCCGCGCGCCCCGGGCAGGCCGAGGTCACGGTCACGGCGGCCGGCCTGCAGCCGGGCGGGCTGCAGGCCGTGCCCGCCCCGGACGGTCGCTGGCGCCTGGGCAGCGCCGGTGGTCGCCCCGCCGTGCTCTTCAGCCCCAACCCTTTCGCGCCCAAGGGGGATTCCTACTTCTACCTCCGCGTGCGGGTCGGCATCCTGCCGCGGCGCCCCGGGGCCCTCTGGCTGCAGGTCCGCTACTACGACGCCCCGGGCGGACTCGCCCTGCAGTGCGACTACAACGGCGCCTCCCCCTACACGGGCGTCGGCCCCGTCCGGACCAGCGGCACCCCGACCTGGCGCACGGTGACCTGGCGGCTCGCGGGGGTGGACTTCCGGGGCAGCCAGAACGGCGGCGCGGATCTGCGGCTGGACGCCCCGCCGGGGCTGGCCATCGACCGCGTGTCGCTGACCGACCACCAGCCGGCCGGTGCGGGCTGAGGTGACGGGGGGCGGCAGGTCGGAGGGCGTCGGTCCAGCCCCCGCGGGGACCGGCCGTGGTGCGTGGCCCATGGGCGCAGGCCCCGCAGGGTTACGGCGCGGGCGGGCGTCTGGTGCCTGCACGGCGAATGCTGCGGCAGGCGACCGCGGTGCGACGCACCAGCCTCCTGGGGCGCGCCTGCCGGACAGTGGGTGGGTGTCGCTGGCCTGAAAGTGCCCGCCAGGAGACCGTTGCGCAACGGCATCCTGGCGCCGCGGGGACCACAAGGACAAGGACCCGTATCCCACTGCGTAGGTCAGGGACCAGAGCCGGATGACGATGTGGCCAGAGCGGACCTTTTCCGCACCGTGCTAAGGTTCGATCCTCGCGCCCGTACGCGACGCCTCCTGGATCTGGTCGAGTACCGCCCAGGCCCTGGTGACGTCCATTGAAGTGTACCCTTGGGTGGACTTCAGTTCACACGCGCGCACGCCCGCTTCGTCCGCCGTCATGCCGCGGGCACGCAGGTACTGCATCGTGGCCATCAACTCCAGGAAGCGTGCATCGAGCCCGTTCAAGTGACGCCCGACGGTGACGTAGGGTGTGGGAAATGCTTCCGCCGAGGGCGCTGCCTCTCCGGCGCGATAGACATACTCCCTATGTCCGCCGGGTGTCTGTCGGGGTTCCTCGATCAGTTGCCCGGTCTGTACGAGCCAGCGCACCTCGTCGGCCAGCTGTTCCGAGAAGGGGCCGTAGAAGTGATATTCGAAACGGGCGGTGAGCGGAGCACCGACACTTTGGAGTAGGAAGACGATCTTCTGCAGCTTCTTGCGGCCAGCCACCGCGTTCAGTTGCCGTACAAGGTCGGCGATGTAGGGTTCCTGAGTCTGCGGCATGCGTGCGACCCCCCTTATCCGCTAGCGACGACTTCACGCACGGACTGGGCACACTCTGGCGGCACATAGACCACCCCGCGGGCAACCGGCTGGGCCATCTCTCTCACCAGCGCGGATGCCTTCTCCAGAGGCATCTGTCGCCCTTGCCCTGCGTCCACGAGGATGGGCGGCTTGTCCGCCTCTGCCTCATCGTTCGTGAGATAATAGCGCCCGTACGGTAGGTCCGAGGCCCGGTCCACCAGCAGGCAGAACTCTGGGTCGAATCCATGATGCCTCACGGCTTGGGCGATGGTGCCCTGCCTGATCAGGCGGTCAAAGGTCCGCGGATCCATCGTCCCCTCCGGTTCCGTGATGCACACGGCCTTGAACAACTTCCGACAGAGAACGCCCGCCGCCAGCCGCCGGAGCGTAGGGCACGAGGATGGACCAGCCCATGTCTTAAGAGCCTGCATCACATCGCTTTCGTCGACCCCGAGAAACGCCGCACAGCTTCCATTTGGGTCCGGAGAGGCCAAGGCAGAGAGCGACTCTGGGAGAACTTCCTGCCGCCTGGCGAGCTGGAGGCACTTTACGAGCATGCGCTCGACGCAGCGTGTCGTTTTGTGAAAGTACACCTGCCAATACATGTGGTAGCGAGCAACCACATACTGTTCCGCGAGTGGGATCGCCTTTCGCGACAGGAAGATGGCGCCATCGCGGTCAAACCCCTCTAGGCTGAAGATCATGCGGGCGAGATCGTAGTGACCGTACCCCACTCCCGCATGGAGCGAGTCGCGGAGGAGGTAGTCCATCCGATCCGCGTCCAGTTGGCTGCTGATAAGTCCGACGACCTTCCGGAGCGGCGACGTACCTGCGATGACCTCCTCCACCTTTTGGGGCAGCGCACCGTCGATGCCGCAGAGGACCCCATGGACATCCGATTCCGAGGAAAGAATGATCTTCCGAGTCCATTCCTCGTGGCCACCACCACCGAGGGCTTGCTCCAGGGCATGAGAGAATGGCGCGTGCCCGATGTCATGCAGCAGAGAGGCGCACGTGCCGACGATGACTTCCTCGTCTCCCAGTGCCTGCCCGATCCTCTGGAAGTGGTCAACCACTTGGAGGAAAACGCACATCACACCTAGGCTATGGGAGAAGCGCGAGTGCGTGGCGCCAGGGTAAGTTGCACTGGAGGTCCCGAGTTGGGAGATGCGGCGCAGCCGCTGGAACTCGCGCGCATTGACGAGGTTGACGAGCCACGGGAAGCGATCCAGGTTGATCAACCCATGGACCGCATCCCGCACCACGCGCGTAGCCATGTCTGGCCCCCCTCTGGTCAGGCAGGCAACAGGTGTTCGTTCGCGGCGGTTGACTCGGTTCCTGCCGTGACTTGCCGCTGGTTGTGGGCCACTGGGCGTGGTGGCGGCGGTCGCCGCCGACCAACTGCGGGCCGAGTCCGGTCGTCACCGGGCCGCAGGCCCCCCTCCGGGCCGACCCCATCCGGGGCGCGGGTGCACGGCTGGCAGGGTTCCCCCCCGCCGCCCCCGAACGCTCTGCCTGCGGCCGGGGCCCCTCCCGCCCGCGTGCCGGTCCGCCGCCCGCCGGCTGCTGCAGCGAGGGGGTGTGCCCGCCGTGCCACCGCGTGCCAGGGGGTTCCGGCGACCGCTGCCCCGGGCCACCCAGCCGCTGCTGCGCCGGGTGCGGGGCGGCCCGCTGGAGCCGGCCACCTGGGGGGAGGCCCTGGGGCTGATCGCCGATCGCTTCTCCGCCCTGCGGCGGGAGCGGGGCGGTGACGCCTTCGCGCTCTTCAGCTGCTCCAAGGCGACCAACGAACTCAACTTCGTCGCCCAGAAGTTCGCCCGCTCCGTGCTGAGCACCAACAACATCGACAGTTGCAACCGGACCTGACACGCCCCCAGCGTCTCCGGTCTGGAGACGGTCTACGGGGCCGGCGGCGGCACGACCTCCTACCAGGAGCTGGCCGAGACGGACGTGCTCGTCCTTTGGGGCTCCAACGCGCGCGAGACCCATCCGGTCATGTTCCAACACATGCTGCGGGCCATCCGCGCCGGGGCGCGCCTGGTCGTGATCGACCCGCGGCGCACGCCGACGGTCCAGTTCGCCCACGAACACCTGCAGGTGCAGGTCGGCTCCGACATCGCCCTGGCCAACGCCATGGCGCACGTCATCCTGGAGGACGGGCTGACGCACGAGGCCTTCGTCGCCCACGCGACCAGCGGGCTGCCCGCCCTGCGGGCCCACCTCGCCGGGTACCCGCCCGAGCGCGCGGCCGCCATCTGCGGGGTGGACGTGGAGGCCATCCGCCGCGTGGCGCGCCTGTACGCGCGGGCCGGGCGGGCGATCCTCTGCTGGACCCTCGGCATCACCGAGCACCACAACGCGACCGACGCCGTCTACGCCCTCTGCAACCTGGCCAACCTCACCGGGCACGTGGGGCGGCGCGGCTCCGGCCTGGACCCCCTGCGCGGCCAGAACAACGTCCAGGGCGGCGGGGACATGGGGGCCCTGCCCGGCCGCCTCCCCGGGGGCGGGTCCGTGGAGGACCCGGTGGCGCGGGCGCCCTTCGAGGCGGAGTGGGGGTGTGCCCTGCCGTCGCGCGCGGGGCTGCACCAGAGCCTGATGTTCGAGGCCATGGGGCGGGGCGAGATCCGCGCCGCCTACGTCATCGGCGAGAACCCGCTGGTCTCCGAGGCCAACGCCGGCCGCACCCGCGCCGTGCTCGGCGCCCTGGACCTGCTGGTGGTGCAGGACATCGTCCTGACGCAGACGGCGGAGACCGCCGACGTCTTCCTCCCCTCCGCCGCGGCCTGGTGCGAGTGCGACGGGACGGTGACCAACTCGGAGCGGCGAGTGCAGTTGGTGCGCAAGGCCCTGGAGCCGCCGGGCCAGGCGCGCGACGACACCTTCATCGTCACCGACCTGGCCCGCGCCATGGGGCATCCGTGGCCCTACCGGCGGGCCGAGGACGTCTGGGAGGAGGTCCGGCGGCTGTCCGCGCGCCACCGCGGTATGTCCTACGCGCGCCTGGCCGCCGCGGACGGCCTGCAGTGGCCCTGCCCGAGCGAGGACCACCCCGGCACCCCCTTCCTGCACGCCGACCTCTGGGCGGGCGTGCGGGGCGGACCCGCGGGGACCCCCGACGCCGCGGCGGGCCCTCCGGCCCCCGGGCGCCGCGTGCCGCTGATCCCCGTGGACTGGGAGCCGCCGGTGGAGCGGCCCGACGCGGAGTACCCCCTGCTGCTGACGACGGGCCGGCGCCTGCCGTTCTTCAACACGGGCGTCCAGACGCGGGGCTACGCGACGGCCGTGCCGCAGGAGGAGGCCCTGCACCTCTGGCCCGGGGACGCCGCGCATCTGGGCATCCAGGAGGGCGAGCGCGTGCGCGTGCGCTCGCGGCGCGCCGCGCTGGTGGTCCCGGCCACCCTGGATGACACGCTGGCGCCCGGGCTCTGCTTCATGACGCTGCACCACCCCGAGGTGGCGCAGACCAACCTGCTGACGCTGGATGCCTGGGACCCCAAGTCCGGCACGGCGGAGTTCAAGGCCACCGCTATTGCCGTGGAGCGCGTGGGCCCGTAGGGGGCGGCGCCCGCCGCCCCCTACGGGCCGGAGGGACGGGATACGCGGGCCGGGCAGGGGAGGGTCGGGGGCCCCCCGGGCGGGTCCGGCCGGCACGGGGGGGTGGACGGTGCGCGGGGCCGCGCGTCGCGTGCGGGGCTCCGGCGGGCGGGAGCAGCGGGGTGAGGGGCGAGGTGCACCAGGGGTCGCGCCGGAGCCAGGCCCAGAGCGACCCGAGGGTGCATCCAGGGCGCACCTCCCGCCCGCTCGTGGTCCTGCCGCCGGGTACGGTGCGGTCCCTGCGACCGGGTGGCGGGCACCTTCCCCCCAAAAAGGCGGGGAAGGGGCACAGGGAGGGAAGGCGCAATAGGGGGGAAAGAGGCGTGACGCCGGGCATGGAGCGCAACCCACCGCGGGCGGTGACGGCGCAGGAGCGGGCGGCGGTCGGGCGCGGGGTGGCGGGCCTGGGCGCGGGTCCCGGGCCGCTGCGGCGGGAGCACCTGCTGCCGCTGCTGCAGGCGGTGCAGAGGGAGCAGGGGTGGTTGTCACGCGGGGCCCTGGCCGAGGTGGCGGACCGGCTGGACCTGCCCTTCCCGGAGGTCTGGGGGGTGGCCACCTTCTACGCCCTGCTCCGCCTGGAGCCGCCGGCGGGCCCGGTGGTCGCCGTCTGCGACGACGTGCCCTGCCGCCTGCGGGGGGCGGAGGCCCTGCTGCGCGACCTGGAGGCGCGCTGGGGTCCCCCGCGGCGCTTCGGCGGCGAGGCCCACGGGGCAGAGGCGGCCGACGGCGCGGAGCGGGGGGGCACCGGCCCCCCGCAGCGGCGGTGGGAGACGGTGCCCTGCCTGGGGCAGTGCGACGGCGCCCCCGTCGCCGTGGTGGGCGGCGCCCTGCAGCGGGGCGCGGACGCTGCGGGCGTGGCGCGCGCCGCCAGCGAGGGGGATGGCGATGGCTGAGGTGCGGCGGCTGCTGGCGCGGGTGGGGCGGGTCGACCCCTCGTCGCTGGGGGCCTATCAG
>DAHWHV010000264.1 GCA_027335545.1 Clostridia bacterium | reverse complement strand
TGCCCCGCGTGCCGGCCGACCGGGCGCCGGACCGGGTGGGCGACGGGGCCGGTCGCGCGGACGCCGCCCGGGGCCTGGGGGTTGGCGCCGCCGCCATGGCGTCCAGGAACCGGCCAGGCCATCACGACGGTCCGGATCAGGGAGGGGGCCATTCGGTGGGCAAGCCCGCGCACGCGGCCCGGTACGCGGCCCTGGAGGCGCTGTTGGCGATCGAACGGGGGGAGGCGGCCGGCCACGCCCTGGACCGGGCCCTCCAGGGCCTGGCCGACCCGCGCGACCGGGCCCTGGCCACGGAGTTGGCCTATGGGGTGAGCCGGCGCCGGCAGGCCCTGGATGACGAGTTGCGGCCGCTGCTCACCCGCCCGCTGCCCGCCCTGGAGCCGGCGGTGCGCGCCGCCCTGCGCCTGGGCCTCTACCAGTTGCGCCACACCGACCGGGTGCCCGCCTACGCGGCCGTCTCCGGTGCGGTGGAGCTCGCCGCCACGCGCGGCCGGCCGGCGGCCGGCTCCCTGGTCAACGCCGTGCTGCGCCGCGCCGCCGCCGCGCCCCGGCCCGCCCCTCCCCCCGACGACGGCAGCCCCGCGGCCCTGGCGGCCGCCCACGCGCACCCCGAGTGGCTGGTGCGGCGCTGGTGGGCGCGCCTCGGGCCGGAGGCCACCGCCGCCCTGCTGCGCGCCGACAACACCCCCCCCGCGGTCACCCTGCGGGCCAACGCCCTACGCGGTGGGGGGCCGGCCCTGCGGCGCGAACTGGAGGCGGCTGGCGTCCTCTGCGGGCCGGGGCGGTGGCTGCCGGAGGCGGTGGTCCTGGGCCACGGCACCGCCCCGGGGAGCCTGGACGCCCTGCGCGCGGGGCGCTGCAGCGTGCAGGGCGAGGCCTCGATGCTGGTCGGGCACGTCGCCGACCCCCCCGCCGGGGCCCTCTGCCTGGATGTGGCCGCCGCCCCGGGGGGCAAGGCGACCCACCTGGCGGAGCGCATGGGCGACGCGGGGACGGTCGTGGCCAACGACGTCTCGCCGGCGCGGGCGGCGCGCGTGGCGGCGGCGGCGGAGCGCCTGGGGCTGCGCGCGGTGCGGACGCACGTGGCCGACGCGCGCCGCCTGCCCGAGGCCTTCGCGGGCCGCTGCCAGGTCGTGGTCGCCGACGTGCCGTGCACGGGCCTGGGCGCCCTGGCCGGTCGGCCGGACCTGCGCTGGAACAAGCAGGAGGGCGACATCGCCCGGCTCGCCGCGGTCCAGGAGGAGATCCTGGCCGCCGCGGGCCGCTGCGTGCGGCCCGGGGGCCGGTTGGTGTACAGTACCTGTACCACTGAGCCGGAGGAGAACGAGGCGGTCATCGCCGCATTTCTCGCGGCGTTTCCCGAGTTCGAGCCTGAAGACCTGAGGGGGCGGCTCCCGGCGGAGCTCGCCGCGCAGCCGGCGGCGGCGGCCGGTCTGGTTCGCCTGTGGCCCCACGTCCACGGCGCCGGCGTGCAGGGTTCCGTGCAGGGTTCGCTGCAGGGTTCGCTGCAGGGCTCGATGCAGGGCTCGATGCAGGGTTCGCTGCAGGGCTCGGTGCAGGGTTCGATGGAAGGCTTTTTCATCGCGTGCCTGCGGCGTGGCGGGCAGGCGTCCTGAACCGCGGCAGTTGGCGGCGGGGCGCGGGGTGGGGGATCGAGGGGCCGCACCGGTGCGGCCCGGAGGGGGCGGAGCGTTGGTGGGGCA
>DAHWHV010000255.1 GCA_027335545.1 Clostridia bacterium | reverse complement strand
GGCGGCGCCGCGTCCGGCCGCGGCGATCCCGCGGCGACCGCCGCCGGCGGAACCCGTTCACCCCTCCGCGCGGGGAGTACGGCACGCGGCCGCCGCGTGCCTGCGCCGCCCGCACCCGGTCAGCCAAGGTTCAGCTTCCTGTCAGCCTTACGTCAGGACGATCTTCCGCGGAGCGGCTATCCTGGGTACAGAACGAACCCTTCGAGGAGGCGACCACGATGCGCGCGCTTCTGACGAGGGTGCTCCTGGCGTACGGGCACCCGGTGTCCCCGTTCTGGGCGAAGGTGAAGGCGTACCTGCCGGTGGCGCTGGTGCTGGGCGCGGTCGCGTTGGGGGCGCTGGCGGCCGGGGCGCCCATGGGCGGCTGGGGTGGGAGGTAGCTCGCTGCGGCAAGGGACGCCGGACCCTGTCCGGCCCGCGGGAGGAGCGTCGACGCCGGACGGGGCACCCCCGCCCAAGGCGTTCGGTCGAGGCGCGCAATGCGTGAGCTTGCCGGTCGGCCTCGGCCCGCGGAGGCCGTCCTGCCAGCCGGAGCGCGCGCTCGGCGCCCGACGCGCCGCTGAGGCTCCGCTCCACGAGAGCCCTGACGAGCAACTGACGCGCCGCCCGCTGGCGCAGCTCGGAGGCCGGTGCCCCCCGGGCGGCGCTCCGCCAGGGCCGCGTGGGGCAGCGCCACCGACTCGCTGGTCCGGCCGGCCCACAGACGCAGGACCGCCCGCCGCGGCAGGCCGACCCCCACCTGCCCGGGCTCGTCGAGGGCGGCCAGCGCGCGGCCCCTCTGCGCGAGGGCCTCAGTCACGCCGGCGGCGATCTCCGGCTCCCTGGCCTGAGAGAACCGGACCTCCATCCCCGCGCAGGCCGCCACCAGCGCCCGCCAGCGGCCGAGCCGGGCCCGCGTGGCGATCCGCCTCGCCAGGTGGCGGGCAACCGCAACGCCCAGTTCCCCACGGATGTCCTCCCGCGCGCGTGAACTGCGCCGCTCCGTGTCCTGCGCCGGCCGTCAGAAAGCGTCTGCGGCGCGGGCGAAACCACTCCGCCGCGAGGCGTCGGGCCCGACAATCCTCGATGTGCACCCGATGGGACGCGGACCGTATCAGGCGTCATTCCGCCTTCGGATGCGGTCGTGCCTCCGCCGCCCCGTACGCCAGGAGCCGGATCCGCGCCTGCTTGGCGAGGTCACGCAGCTCGTGCTGGAGTTCGGCCCGGAACCGGCTCTGCGCCTCGCCTGCGAGCAGTTCGACCTCCCATGCGCCTGACGCCGCCGAGAACAGCTCGTGCAGCGCGTCTCCCACGGCCTCGTCGCCGTCGATCCAGGCGTCCGCGCCGTCCACCGCCCCCACCCACAGGTCCTCGACGGCGAACGCGAATGACTCCGCCGGAAGTCGCTGGCCGAGGAACGCCTCGATGAGACCCAGGTAGTCCTCCGGCGTGACCCGGTGGCGCCTCGGAAAGACGTGTACCGGTCCCGGCGTGCCGTCCTGCTCCGCGGGGACCGGATCACCCGGGCCCCTCGGCTCCGTCTCACCCAAGCTACTCCCTCCGCCAGCGGCGCCAGTGCCGGGCGGCCGCGCCCCGGGCGGCCTCGGTCCGCTGCAGGTAGGCCAGCACGTCGTCGTAGGTGCCCGCCTCGTCGGCGTACTTGGCATAGCGCCGCGCCGTCTCGAACCACTCCACGGTGGACGGCCGCGCCTCTCCAATGGCCGCCTCCAGGTGCCCCCGGCTCACGGGACACACCGCGCCCCGGACGGCTGCCTCCGCCATGGCCCGGTCGGTGGCCGACTCCGCCACCGCCACCAGGTCGGCCCCCGAGAACCCCTCGGTCCGCTCCGCGACGCCCTCCAGGTCGAGGTCGGGGGCGCACGGCCGCTCCCGCAGCGCCAGGCGCAGGATGGCGACCCGGGCGCCGCGGTCGGGGGGCGGCACGAACAGCGTGCGGTCGAAGCGGCCCGGACGGCGCAGGGCGGGGTCCACCTGCCACGGGCTGTTGGTCGCCCCGATGACCAGCACGTCCTCGTTGCCCTCGGCTGCGCCATCCAGCTCTATCAGGAGCTGGCTCACCCAGCGGCGCACGTGGTCGTCGCGCGCCCCCTGCCGGCTGGTCCCCAGCGCGTCCACCTCGTCCAGGAACAGGATCGCGGGGGCCGCGCGCCGCGCCTCGGCGAACCGCTCGTGGAGGTTCTTCTCCGGGTCGCCGATCCACATGCTGAGCACGTCGTGCAGCTCGACGCTGACGAAGTGGGCGCCGCACTCGCCGGCCGTCGCCCGCACGATGCGGGTCTTGCCGCAGCCGGGCGGCCCGAAGAGCAGCAGCCCGCCCCCGGCCCGCCGCCCGTACGCACGGTACAGCTCCGGCCGCTCGAAGGGATCGATGATGCGGCGGCGGAACTCGGCCTTCAGCTCGTCCATGCCGCCCACGTCGGCGAAGCCGAGCTGCCCGCGGCCACCCTCACGCCGCTCCGCCGCCCGCCCGGCCCGCCGCCCTGGCAGGAGCCTCAGCACGGCCCCCGCGCCCGGCTCGGCGCCCAGGGCCGCGGCCAGGTCGGCGTCGGCCGCCGCGGGCCGGAGGGCCACCGCCGCGGCGTACGCCTGCCGGCCTTCGGCCGCGCTGAGGCCGGGGACACCGTCCCGCGCCCATCGCGCCACGGTCATCCAGGCCTCGACCGCCAGCGCCGCGGCGGCGTCTCCCGGCTGGGCACCGTCGGCGCACTCGACGGCGCGCCGCAGCCAGGCTACGGCGCCTTCACCGCCCTCCAGCTCACCCTCGGCCCGCAGGCAGGCGGCCAGCCGCAGGGCGGCCCCCGCCCGACCGGCCCCTTCCTCGCTCAGGTGCTCCCACAGCCAGCGCCACTGCTCGCCCGCCTCCGCCCAGGCCTCGCCCTCGAGCAGGACCCGGCCCAGGTGCCGCCGCAGCGGCGCGTTCTCGGGACTGACGGCCAGGGCCGCCCGCAGGGCCTCGGCCGTCTCGTGCCAGTCGCTCACAGCAACCACCCCCGGCGCACGGCCAAGCGGAACAGGGGACCCGCCAGCAGCAGATAGTAAATCGCCAACAGCAGGCCGACGGTCGGCAGGGCGGCCGCGGCCGGGGGGAGAGCCTGGGCGAATGCGCCCGTGACGAAAAACGCGCCGCCGAACGCCCCCAGCCGCCAGAACCACGGCCAGCGCCCCACGGTGTACGTCCACCAGGCCAGGGGCCGGAAGGGACCCAGCGACCAGCCGACGCACCGGGCGTAGGCGCGCTCCGCCTCCCGGTCGGCGGGCGCGAGGCGGACCAGCTCGCGGGCGAGCGCCCGCGCCTCCCGGAAGCGGAGCTGGGCCAGGGCGCAGTCGACCCGCACCGCGAGGCTCCGACGGTCCTGGGGGTCGCAACGCAGCCCCTCCAGCGCCTCGGCCAAGGCCTCATCCGTCCGGCGCTGACCGAAGAGGGCCCGCCCGAGCAGGCCGTGCGCCGTGGCGCTCTGCGGCTCCAGCCGCACCCACTCCCGGGTCGCCGCCTCCGCGGCCCGGGGGTCGCGCTGCCGGAGGCGCACCAGGGCCGCCACAGCCCACGTCGTCGCTCGCTCCGGCGCCGAGGCCACCAGGTCCGCCGACTCGCGCGCGGCCTCCCGCACCCGGCCCAGGTCCAGCAGGCAGGCCGGCACCAGCCACGCGAGCCGGCCGTCGTCGGGGCGAAGGCGGCACGCCTCCCAGGCCGCCTCCAACGCCTCGCGGTGGCGGCCGAGCCCTGCCAGGGCCCGGCCCAGGGTGTAATGGCCCACGCCGTCCTCGGGCGCCAGCCGGATGGCCTCCCGCGCCAGGGAGGCCGCCAGCTCCGGCCGGCCGGCATCCAGGGCGAACTCCGCGCGCCGCAGGACCCCCTGCCGATCCCCGGCCTCCAGCCGCCGCAACACCACCTCTGCCACCCCCTGCCCGTCGCCGGCGACTTCACGATAGTTCAATTCCCGCCCGGCGGGCTGGCCGCTCCTGACTGCGTCATGGTTCGGCGGAACGACCGAGCCGGCACGGATGGCTGGCGGACCCGGCCGGCCGGAGATCTCCCTCGGCCCCGTGATCGAACCGACGCGCAAGCCCGTCGGACTTCGGCGCAACCGAGGCTGCACAACGCCTGGTGCAAGGGCCGACCGGACCCCGGGACGGCCGGTCCTCCGGCGCACCCGCTACCCCCCCGGCCCGCGGACTCCTGCCGCCGCCACACCGCCACCAGGGCATCGATCAGGGCGCGGTACCCCGCGTACGGGACCCGGAACCACGTATGATCCTGATTTTCGCAAAGGGTTTGCCCGTCGCCTTGGCGCCCAGGGGCCAGCCCCTCGCCACGACCGCACCCGTTCGTACGCGGGGTCCTTCTCGGACAGCGGCACCCGCCTGACACTGGGTAGGTAGGAGGCGGCCTCGTGTCGCTGGGCTGACCGACAGTGCGTCGCTGTGGAACCCGTTTAGGTCCGGTGCCCTCATGTGGCCGCAGTGCACTTGTGCCACCTCCCCCCTCAGAACCCGGCGTGCGGATTTTCCG
>DAHWHV010000248.1 GCA_027335545.1 Clostridia bacterium | reverse complement strand
CGCCCCGGCGGCGGTGGGCGGTGGCGGGGCGCTGCGTGACCGAGACCGGCGGTAAGGGGGAGTCCGCAGATGGTGGGCGCGGGCGGCGGCGGCGCGGTCGGCGCGCCGCGACTCCCGCGCCGCCGCTTCCTCGGTGGGGCGGCGGCCGCCGTGGCGGTGGGCGGGGGCGCGTGGCTGTCTGCCTGTGCGGGGCCCCTGCCCGGGGGGCCCCGGCCCTCCGGGACGCACCCGCCCGTGGTGCTGACCCTGCAGCCCAACGGGACCATCGCCTTCAACCGCACGACGGTCTCGCTCTACCAGGCGGCGCTGCAGCCGTTCCACGCCAAGAACCCCGGGGTCTCCGTGCGGGTCGTGCAGACGCTGTGGGGGGCGAACGTCCAGGCCATCCTCGGGGGGGCCGGGGCGGACATCGTGTCGGACAACTACCCCCCGCCCTACATCGCCGCCGGTGGGGACCTCCTGCTGGACCTCGACGGGTACATCAAGCGGGACAACGTGGACGTCACGCGTTGGTCGCCGGGGCAGATCGCCTCATACACCGCCGTGGCGCCGGACCGCCGGCTGCACATGCTCCCCGGCTACTTCAGCCCCCTGGTCTACGTGGTGCGCCTGCAGGACTTCGCGGATGCGGGCGTGGCCCCGCCCGACCCCGCCTGGACCTATCAGGAGTTCGCGGCGGCGGCCAAGCGCATGACGCGGGTCAGCGGCGGCAAGAAGCGCTACGGGGCGGTCGTCGAGTGGTTCACGGACCGCATCGGCGAGGCGACCTGGCCCTTCTTCGCCTTTGGCCGGGGGATGCTGGACGCCTCCGGCCGCTCGGTGCTCTCCAGCCCGGAGAACGTGGCGGCGGGGCAGTACCTCTATGAGCAGCTGTTCTGGCCGGGATTCGCCGCCACTCGCAACCAGCTCGGTCCCTGGTACGGGACGCCGGAGTTCGTCGACGACCTGGTGACCATCCAGCTCTCCTGGGACGGGCTGGTGCTGGACAACGCGCAGCGCTACCGGGGCTTCCAGTGGGACTACTACCCGCCGCCGGTCTTCCCCCAGGGTCCGACCTGCATGGGGACCGACGACTTCTACGCCATCGCCGCGACGACGCGCCACCCCGAGGCCGCCTGGGCCCTGCTGAAGTTCCTGACCTACGACGCCGGGCCCAGCGGCTGGCAGCACAGTCTGATGAAGATCGGCCTGTTGCAGCCCTCGCTCAACGCCCTCTGGGACCAGTGGATCGCCACGGTGCAGGCCGTGGCCCCGCCGCTGAAAGCGAAGAACCTGCAGTACTTCAAGGAGATGGCCGTCTCCGGCCGTGCCTTCCCCGAACAGTTCTATCCACGTGTGGACGAGCAGTGCCAGAACGTGGCCGCGCCCAGCATCGCCGCCCTGTGGGCGCGTAAGCTCGACGTCCCGACCGCCTTCGGGCGCATCGATCAGACCGTCAACGCCCTGTTGGCGAAGGCGGCGACCGAGGACGCGGCCCAACTGCGCACGGCCGCCTCTCTGAAGACTGTTCACCCGGGCCCCACGGCCGTCTACCCGGCGCCGTCCCCCACCGGGCTCGGCGTCGGCGCGACCCCGGCGGACCAGTACCTGCGGGTCGCGGCCGGCGCCTGGACGCTGCTGGGGGACGGGACGGAACTCGGGGGCACCGCCGATACCACCACCTTCGCCTGCCTGCCGATCACCGCCTCGCAGGGGGAGTGGGCCTGCCGTCTGACCGGCCTGGCCAACCTGACCTGTCCCGGCCTGAGCCCAGGGCTCCAGGTGGGCCTGATGATCCGGGGCGACCTCAGCGACGACGCGGCCATGGCGGCCCTGTCCCTGACCGGTGGCCACGGCATCCAGTGGCAGTACCGGGCGATCCCCGGCGTCGCCCCGGGGGCCGTGGCCGGGCACCCCTCGCTGGCGGGCCGTCCCGTCGGGGCGGTCGTGCGCCCCGGGGGCGCCGCCGGGGTCCAGTCGCTGGCGGCCCCGGTCTGGCTGCGGCTGCGGCGCGTGGGCGCGACGTGGACGGCGGCCGTCTCGCCCGACGGCAAGACCTGGCGGGACGTGGGTGGCCCCCAGACGATCCGGGCGGGCGCGGTGTTCCTGGGCATCCATTGCTGCGCCCACAACCTGGACTTCGGCGGTCGGGGCTACATCCGGGCGGTCTTCGACGGGCTCAGCTTCTCGCCGACGCTCCGGGTGCAGATCGGCGACCAGGGGGTGCCACCCGCGGCCGGGCCGGTCCCCGCGGCGTGGGCCACGCTGGGGGCCTCCGTACGTCACGGGTCGGCGACGGCGGCGCGGGGGCGCTCCGGGGTCGCCAAGGGCTAGGTGGGCGCGGCCAGAGGGGACGCTGGCCGCGCCCACTTCCAGATCGGGTGTCCGCCGGGCGCAGCGGGATGCCCCCCCTTGTGGGGCTTTTGGGGCCGTGGGCCTCTGCCCCCCCGCCGGCCGCGGCCCTTCGGCTCGGGTGTCCCAAGCGCCCCGGCCGCGCGGGCATCGGCTTGCGGCAGCGCCCGTCTGCACGGGGCAGCGCCCGTCTGGACGCCGCGGTGCCGGCTGCTCCGGATTGTGTCATGCTGAGGGTGTGAATCCCCCTGGGGTGGCTGTGGGGTCCGCGACCTTCCCGGGGATGGGGAACGGGGGCTCGCGCGTGCGCCGCCTGCTCATCGCCGCGTCCCTCGGCGTCGCCCTCATCCTGGCCTGGGGCGCGGCGGCCTTCGTGCAGCGCGCCGAGATACTGATCGGCGGGTTGCCGCAGCGCATCCAGGCCGAACTGGCCGCGCGGGGGGAACCCTTCGTGCCCCTCTCCGGGGTGCCCAAGGCCCTGCCGCTGGCCACCGTGGCCGTGGAGGATCGTTCCTTCTGGACGAATCCCGGGATCAGCCTGGAGGGGATCGCCCGCGCGGCCCTCGTGGACTTCGCCAGTGAGGCCTGGGTCGAGGGGGGCAGCACGATCACGCAGCAGCTCATCCGCGACCAGTTGCTGGGCTACCAGAAGACGCTCTCGCGCAAGACGACCGAGATGATCTACGCCGTGCTGGCCACCCGGCGCTTCTCCAAGCAGACGATCCTGAGCCTGTACCTCAATGAGGTCAACTACGGGGCCGGGGCGTTCGGTATCGCGGCGGCGGCCAAGACGTACTTCGGCCTGTCGCCGCGCGCCCT
>DAHWHV010000202.1 GCA_027335545.1 Clostridia bacterium | reverse complement strand
CTCCGACCCGTGCGACGGCCGGACCCAGGGGACCAGCGGGATGATGGACAGCCTCCCTTACCGCAACGACGCGGCCACGGTCCTGCGCCGCCTGATCCGCTCCCTGCCCACACGCCGCGGCGTGATCGGCGTGGCCACCTGCGACAAGGGCCTGCCGGCGATGACCATCGCCCTGGCCGCGATGGGCGGTCTCCCGTGCGTCCTGGTGCCGGGCGGCGTCACCCTGCCCCCGGCCTCCGGGGAGGACGCCGGCACGATCCAGACGATCGGTGCGCGCTTCGCCCATGGTGAGATCAGCCTGGAGGCGGCGGCCGACCTGGGCTGCCGGGCCTGCGCCTCCCCGGGCGGGGGGTGTCAATTCCTGGGGACGGCCGCCACGGCGCAGGTCGTCGGCGAGGCGCTGGGGCTCAGCCTCCCCCATAGCGCCCTGGCCCCCTCCGGCCAGGCCGTCTGGCTGGACGGGGCGCGCCGCGCCGCGCGGGCCGTGCTCGCCCTGGACGGCCGTGGCCTGCGCACCGCGGACATCCTGACCCAGGGGGCGGTCGCCAACGCCATGGCGGCCCACGCCGCCTTCGGCGGCTCCACCAACCTCCTGCTGCACCTGCCCGCCGTGGCCCACGCCGCCGGCCTGCGCCGCCCGGAGCGAGCCGACTGGGCGGCGGTGAACCGCGCCGTGCCGCGCCTGGTCGACGTTCTGCCCAACGGGCCGCAAAACCACCCCACGGTGCGCGTCTTCCTCGCCGGCGGGGTGCCCGAGGTGTTCCTGCACCTGCGCCGTCTCGGCCTGCTCGACCTCTCGTGCCTCACCGTCTCGGGGCGGAGCCTCGGCGAGGTCCTGGACTGGTGGGAGGACTCCCCGCGGCGGGCGGCGATGCGCCGCCGCCTGGTGGAGGCCGACGGCGTGGACCCGGATGCGGTCATCATGGATGCCGACACCGCCCGGGCGCGCGGGTTGACCTCGACGGTCACCTTCCCGGTCGGCAACCTCTGCCCCCAGGGGGCCGTGATCAAGAGCACGGCAATCGACCCCTCGGTGGTCGACGCCGCCGGCGTGTACCGTCATTGCGGCCCGGCCCGCGTGTTCACCAGCGAGCGGGCCGCCGTGGCCGCCCTCAAGGATCCGGGCCCGGGCGGCATCCGCGCCGGGGACGTCTTGGTGCTGATCGGCGGCGGCCCGCTCGGCTCGGGGATGGAGGAGACCTATCAGGTCACCTCCGCCCTGAAGTTCCTGCCCTTCGGCAAGCACGTCGCCCTCGTGACCGACGCCCGCTTTTCCGGGGTCTCCACCGGTGCCTGCATCGGGCACGTCGGGCCCGAGGCGCTGGCCGGGGGCCCGATCGGCCGCGTGCGCGACGGGGACCTGATCGAGATCGAGATCGACCGCCGCGCCCTGACGGGCCACGTGGAACTCGTCGGCGACGCCTCCGGGCGGTTCGGGGCCGAGCGGGGGACGGCCGTCTTGGCCGACCGCCCGGTGCACCCGGACCTGGCCCCCGCGCCGGGCCTGCCCGCGGACACGCGCCTCTGGGCCGCCTTGCAGGCGGTCGGCGGGGGTACCTGGGGCGGCTGCGTCTACGACGTCGAGGCGATCCTCCGGACGTTGGAGGCCGGACAGGCAGCCCTCGCCGCCGCCGGGGGCGCCCCGCCCGAACCTGGGCCGGCGCAACCGGCCCAGCCAGGCCCGCTGCGGGAGGGGGCCGCCGATGCGTAGCCCCACCGCCCAGCCGCCGCCCGGGGATCCGCTGCTGCGGGACATCCTCGACCAACCCCGGGCGCTGACCGCCGCCCTTGGGGCCGCCGCCGCCGTGGGCCAGGCGGCCCGGCTCCTGGGGGAAGCGGAGCGCGTCCTCTTCAGTGGCATGGGGGCATCGCTGTTCGCCAGCTACCCCGCCCACCTCCGCCTCCTGGCCCGGGGGACCGCCGCCCTCTGGCTGGAGGCGGGCGAGTTGTTGCATGGTGCCCCGACCGCGCTGCGCCCCGGCACGCTCCTGGTCCTGGTGTCGCAATCCGGGCGCAGCGCCGAGGTCGTGCGGCTCCTGGACAGCCGCGGCGGGGCGCGCATCCTCGGCCTGACCAACGACGCCACGAGTCCCCTGGCCCAAGGGGCGGACGTGCACCTGCCCCTGATGGCCGGACCCGAGGAGGCCGGCGTCGCCACCAAGACCCTGACCTGCAGCCTCCTGGTCCTGGACCTGCTGACGGGTGGCGACCCGGGGCATTGGCCGCCCGTGATCGCCTCCCTGGAGCGGATGCTGGCCCGGCGCGCCACCTGGTTGCCGGAGTTGTTGGCGGCCCTGCGCCCCGCGGGGCCGGTCTGGATCCTGGGACGGGGGCCCCTGCTGGCGACCGCCGCGGTTGGGGGCCTGATGCTCAAGGAGGCTGCCGGCGTCCACGGCGAGGGCCTCTCGGCACCCCAATTCCGCCACGGCCCCCTGGAGTTGGCCGGCCCCGGCAAGTCCGCCCTGGTCCTGGTCAGTCCCGGCCCGCTGGGGCGGCACGATCTCGAATTGGCGGGCGAAATGGCCGAGGCGGGCATGGGGGTGGTCGCCGTCTGCCCCGAGGGCGCCCCCAGCGATGCCCCGCGCCCCGTCCACGTCCTGCCCTGGCCCAGCGCCAGCCCGGCGTCCGTCGTGCTGGCGATCCAGTGCCTGGCGCACGAATGGGCGCGGCGGCAGGGGCGCGTGCCCGGGACCTTCGCGCGCATCGGCAAGGTGACCACCAAGGAATGAGCCGGGATGGTGGAATGAGCCGGGACGGTGCGGCGAAAGTCCGCTTTTGCCGCACCGTCTTCAGCATGCCGGAGGCCGAGTGCCTCGTGGCGTGGCCCACCGCCCCTCGCGGAGCAGTGCGCACCGCGGCGCAGCACCGCGCACGGCGGCGGAGCACCGCGCACCGCAGGTGAGCTTCGCTCCGCAGGTGAGCTTCGCTCCGCAGGTGAGCTTCGCTCCGCGGGTGAGCTTCGCTCCCGGGTGGTCCAAGGGCGGCCTGCCGCCATTCGCGGTGCTGTCCCAGGGAGCGTCCAACCAGTGAACGCGGACCCGGGAGTGAGCGCCGGCCAGGGGCCCCAGCCCCGGTCAGGCGGCGCGGCAGGGCGGGGGTGATGGTTAAGTTACCCACCACCCTGGCCCGCCGTCGCGGGCCCTCCCCGCGCCAGCGGGCGAGAAGCGACACGGGCAGGTGCCGGCGGCAGGGTTGGGAGGCCTGCGGGGAGAAGCAGGGTGGCGTGCGGCGGCGGGACCGGCTCGGCCGGACGCCTGCCGACGCTTCGCCGACGGCCGACACGACCGGAAAGGGAGCCGAGACATGCCGCTGGACGGACAGCAACTCCGCCAGGTGATGCGCCGCTGGGCCACGGGGATCACCGTGGTCACCACGCGCGCGGGCGAGGACATCCATGGGATCACCGTAAACTCTTTTTCGTCGCTCTCCCTGCAGCCGGCCCTCTGCCTGATCTGCATTGACAAAAAGACCCGGGCCCACGACGCCATCCCCGCGGCGGGCGGCTTCGTGATCAACCTGCTGGCCTCCGGGCAGGAGGAGCTCTCCGACCGCTTCGCCGGGCGGCGGTCGGACCTGGCGGACCCCTTCGCCGGGCTCGACCTCCACGCCGCCCCCTCCGGGGCCCCCGTGCTGCGCGACGTGCTGGGGTTCCTGGACTGCTCGCTCCACGCCCAGCTCCCGGGGGGCGACCACACCATCTACGTGGGCCAGGTGGAGCATGCGGCGGCCACGGCGGACGACCGACCGCCCCTGGTGTTCTTCGGTGGGCGCTATCGCTGCCTGGCGACCCTGCCGGAGTGAGGCCCCGCGGACGGCGCGGCGTGCCGCCCACCGGGGCGCTCGCCGCGCCGCCGCACGTCGCCGCGTCTGGTCCCGGGTGAAAGGCAGGCCGGCGGGGGGCCCCCCGCCTCCCGTCCCCAGGTCGCGTCGGCTGCTCAGGTGCTCCCGCCCTCCTGCGCTGGGCCCGCCTCGCCGGCTGCCCGGCTCCCGTCACCCCCTGGGCCCAGCCGCCGCAGCGTACGCTTCAGCCAGACCTGCCCCCCCCAGTACGCCGGTTCGATCACGCGCCACAGCTGGTACAGGGACGGCTGCAGCGGCAGGTCCCGTTCCCCCAGGAACTCGCTGATCTCGGGCCAGAAGCCCCGCTTGAAGCGGTAAAGGCCGGAGGCCGGCTCCCCCTCCTGCAGGTGGCGCGGGACGCCCGTCATGTCGTAGCTGGTGCAGCGCAGCTCCAGGGCCCGACGGATCATCGCCCACTGCACCGCATAGGGGGCCATCAGCTCGCGCCGCACGTCCGCCGAGGCGCCGTAAGCGTAGACGGCCTTGGCCCCGAAGGTGAAGAGGATGGCTGCGGCCAGGGCCTCGCCGGCGAACTCGGCCACGTAGACCTCGATGTGGCCGGCGGGGGCCAGGGCATCCCAGACCTCCAGGAAGTACGGAAGTTGCCGTTCGGCGAAGCCGTTGCGGGCGCAGGTGGTCATGAGCAGGCGGTGGAACAGGGGCAGCTCGGCGCGGTCGCCGCGGCGGACGGTGACCCCGCGCTTGGCGGCGAGGCGGATATTGTAGCGGGTCTTGGCGTGGAAGCGGCCGAGCACCTCCTCGGGCCCGCCGCGCAGGGGGACGATCACGTTCAGGCGCGGCTGCATGCCCTCGAAGTGGCCGCGGCGGTGGCCGACCACGAAGCCGCGCGCCGCCAGGGCCCGGGCCACCGTCGGGTCCGGCGGGGTCAGGTAGGGGTCGATCTTGCAAAGCACGGCCCGCTGCCGCTGGCCGCAGCGGTGCAGCGCGGCCACCATGGCGTCCAGCACGCGGTCGTCGCGGAAGTCCAGGACCGGGCCGCGGGGCAAGTAGAGGATGGAGCCGCCGATGGGCAGTTCCCGGCACAGCACTGAGGCGGCGCCGCAGGGGTGACCGGCCCCGTCCCGCGCCAGCAGGCGGACCGCCTGCCAGCGCTGGTGCGCGCGCAATTCGCCCCAGGCCCAGGACTGCAGCAGGCTCCCGGCCGGATGCGCGGCCACGAAGGCCTCGAACGCCCCTTGCTCGGCGGGACCGATCTCGCGCACGTGGACGGGTCCTCTGGTGCGGCGCAAGGGCGGCAACGGGACGGATGCGGAGACGATGGGCGAGGCCACAGGGTCGCCCCCTCAGGGTTGGGATGGGAGGTTTGGAGCGCCCCATGCTATGGTGATGCGGCAAAGCGGTGCCTGGACCACCGGGCGCAAAGGGCGCGGCCCTGGGCGCGCGCGACCGGACCGAGGCCACCGCGGCAGGTGAGCAGGGGGCGACCCACGGGCGGCGGCAGGCTGAAAAAGAGTAGGCGGCAAAGGGGAGAAAGCCTGCCGGGCGGAGGGTGTGGCGGCCGCTGGGCCGGGTACCACCGCGCGAGGCGTAAGCGTGGACGCTGCCCAGTCGGGGTCCTCCGGATCCACCGCCTCCGGTTCGTCGGGTCTGCGTCGCGTGCTCGGCTTCCGTACGATCGTTTCGACGAGCGCCGGCCTGGCCTTCGCCGCGGTGAACTTCCTGGCCGTGCTCGAGATCCGCGGGCTGGCCCCTGGGCTGCTGGGCCCCCTGGCCATCGTGGGGGCGGGGTGCCTCTGCCTGCTGGCGGCCGCCGTGTTCAGTGAACTCAACGGGACGCTGCCCTCGGCGGCGGGCATCCGGGTCTGGACCCTGCGCGGCCTCGGGGATCCCTTCTCCCTCGCCTTCACCCTGCTCTACCTGTTCACGGTCCTGGCGGTGATCGCCGCCGACGGCTTCGTCCTGGCCAGCGCGCTGCATGTGGTGCTGCCGGCCATCCCCGGGGCCCTGTGGATCATCGCCTTCCTGAGCGCCGCCCTGTGGGCGAACCTGCGCGGGGTGCAGACCGCGGGCGCCGTGCAGGACGCGACAACCTACCTGCTGCTCGCCGCCCTGGTCGTCGTGGGGCTGGCGGCCCTGGGGGCCCCCGGCCACCTCCCCCCCACCCCGCCCCAGTGGCCGGCGGGGCTGTTCGGAGGCATGGCCCTCGGGGTGTTCGTCTTCATGGGGTTTGAGTGGGTGACCCCGCTCTCCGAGGAGATCGACCGCCCCGCCCGGATGCCGCAGGGCCTCGGGCTCTCGCTGCTGTCCCTGGCCGTGGCCTTCGGCCTCTTCGCCCTGGTCACCGCCCGCCTGCCGGGTGTGGCCGCGGCCGGCCTGGCCCCGCAGCTGAGCGTGGGCCGGGCGGCCCTGGGGGCCACGGGCTTCTGGGTGATGCTCGCCGTCACCGTCGTCACGGCGGCCACGACCTTCAACGGCGGCTTCGTGGCCGCCTCCCGGTTGCTCTATGCCCTGGGGCGTTCCGGCTTCCTGCCCCCGGCCGTGGGGCGCCTCAACCGGCAGCTGGCCCCGGCCACGGCCCTCTGGTGGCTGTACGGGGTGTCCGTGGCTCTGACGCTCCTGGTGTTCGCCACGGGGCGCTACCTGATCCTGATCAACGCCGGCGGCACCCTGGAGTGCGCCATGTACGTCGTGGCGGCCCTGGCCCTGCTGGGCCTGCGGCGGCGCGCCCCCGAACTCCCGCGCACCTGGCGGGCCCCGCTGGGGCGGGCCCTGCCGGTCGCCGCCGTGATCCTCTTCGGCGCGCTCGGCCTGGGGGCCGCCACCACCCCCGACCGCCTGCCCCTGCCCGCCGTCCCCTGGACGCTGGTCCTGCTCCTGGTCCTCGCCGGTCTCGCCGCGCTCTATGCCCGGGGCGCCGTGCGCGGCCGGGCGGCCCGCC
>DAHWHV010000154.1 GCA_027335545.1 Clostridia bacterium | reverse complement strand
TCAACAAGGATCTGGAGAAGCAGGGCGTCATCTTCCTGGACACCGACACCGCCCTGCAGCAGCACGAGGACATCTTCCGCGAGTACTTCGCGACGGTCATCCCCCCGGAGGACAATAAGTTCGCCGCCCTCAACAGCGCCGTCTGGTCGGGGGGCAGCTTCATCTGGGTGCCGGCGGGGGTCGAGGTGAAGATCCCGCTGCAGGCCTACTTCCGCATCAACACGCAGAACATGGGCCAGTTCGAGCGCACCCTGATCATCTGCGAGCCCGGCAGCCGCGTGCACTACGTGGAGGGTTGCACGGCCCCCGTCTACACCACCAACTCCCTGCACTCCGCCGTGGTGGAGATCGTGGTCCGGGATGGGGCGCGCTGCCGCTACACCACCATCCAGAACTGGAGCAGCAACGTCTATAACCTGGTCACCAAGCGGGCCGTCGCCTATGAGAACGCCACGATGGAGTGGATCGACGGCAACCTGGGGAGCAAGCTGACGATGAAGTACCCCTCGGTCTACATGTACGGGCGGGGGGCCAAGGCGGACATCCTCTCGGTCGCCTTCGCCGGCAAGGGGCAGCACCAGCAGGCGGGGGGCAAGGTGGTGCACGCCGCCCCGGACACGACGAGCACGATCGTCAACAAGTCGATCAGCAAGGACGGCGGCAAGACGACCTACGTCGGGCTGGTGAGCATCGCCGCGGACTGCCCCGGCGCCAAGTCCAGCGTCAAGTGCGATGCCCTGATCATGGACGATCGCTCCGAGTCGGACACCGTGCCCTACATCGAGGTCGAAGAGGACGACGTCTCGCTGGAGCACGAGGCCACCGTCAGCAAGATCAGCGAGGAGCAGCTCTTCTACATGATGAGCCGCGGCATTCCCGAGCAGCAGGCGACCATGATGATCGTGATGGGCTTCATCGAGCCCTTCGCCAAGAGCCTGCCCATGGAGTACGCCGTGGAACTGAATCGCCTGATCGAGATGGAGATCGAGGGCGGGCTGGGGTAGTCGGCGGCCCTCCCGCCTCCCGTCCCCGCGGGGTGTGGTCGGGGGCCCAGGGGAGGGGCGGACGGGGCGCCGCCCGCGGGCACCCCAGCACCCGCAGGTGGCGGTGGCTGGCCGCCTCCGGCTAGTGGAAAGGGGAACGGGGCGGGTGGCTTTCGTAGCGGTGTGCCCCTGTGAGGCCGTCGCCCCCGGGGGGATGGGCCGCTTCAATGTCGGCGACCGGGCCCTGGCCATCTATCGGGTGGCGGACCGCTTCTACGCGACGGCGGCGATCTGCACGCACGAGCACGCCGACCTGACCGAGGGCGAACTCGACGGCCTGCGCGTCTCGTGCCCCCTGCACGGGGCGCGCTTCGATATCGCGACGGGCCGCGTCCTCTCGCCGCCGGCCTTCAAACCCCTGCGCACCTTCCCGGTGCGGGTGGCCGCCGGCCAAGTGGAGGTCGATCTTCCATCATAAGGTCGGTCTTCCATCATAAGGTCGATCTTCCATAAGGTCGATCTTCCGTAGAGGAAGCGGTGGGGCGCAAGAGTCCCCTTTTGTGCCCCACCGCTTCGACCCGGGTGTCGGGAGCCCACCGCGTCCTGCTGCCCCGTGGGGTCGGGGGTTCGCCGCGGGCTTTGTGGGGTTGCCCTTCCGGCGGAACGCTTGGGACATAGCCGGCCGCTGCGGCGCGCGGCGCCACCCCGGTCGCATGCGCCGGGCTCAGCCGTGGTCGGTGAAGGGCCTGGGCCATCGGCGGTTCGCCGCACCCTGACGCCACCCTGGCCGGAGACGCTGCGCGCCAGGGGTTCGCCGCCAGGCGGCGAAGGGGCCCGCGAGGGGGACCGCAGATGTCCGGCGCGGGCCAGGCGGGTTCGGCGATTCTGGGGAGCGGGGCGCGGCCCACGGTGCTGCAGGTCGGCGAGGGGCGGTTCCTGCGCGCCTTCCTGGGCGCCCTGGTCGCGGACGCGCGCGCCGGCGGGGGCTGCCCGAGCCGCCTCGTCCTGACGGCGCCGCGCCCGACGGGGTCCCCCCGCCTGGAGGCCCTGCGGGCCGCGGGTGGGTCCTACCGCATCGTGGTGCGCGACGGGGGCGGCGAGCACACGTCCGTGGTGGCGCCCTACGACCGCATCGTCGACGCCTACGCGGAGCCGGAGGCCCTGCTCGCCGAGGTGGCCGCCCCGGTGCCGCTGGTCGTCGTCTCCAACACCACCGAGGCGGGCCTGGCCTACCGCCCGGACGAGCCGGGGCGGCCCGTCACCTACCCCGCCCGCCTCACGACCTGGCTGGAGGCGCGGCGCCGGGCCGGCGCGACGGCCCCGACCTGCGTCATCCCCTGCGAGTTGCTGGCGGACAACGGGGCCCTGCTCCGGGCCGCCGTGCTGCGGCACGCGCGCGACTGGGGCCTGGACGCCGGCGACCTGCTGACGGGCGTCTCCTTCGCCGAGACCCTGGTCGACCGCATCGTCACCTCTGAAGACCCCGCCGATGCCCTGGCCTGCTTCACCGAGCCCTACCTGGCCTGGTACATCGGCGGCGCACCCGACTGGGTGCGCCGGGCCCTGCCCCTGGACGCCCGCTTCGTCCACTTCGTGCCGGACGTGACGGGGGCTCGCGAGCGCAAGGTCCGCCTGCTCAACGGCACCCACACGCTGATGGCCGTCCTCGGGCTGCAGATGGGGGTGTCCGGGGTCCTGGAGGCCCTTGCCGACCCCGTGCTCGGGGGCTTCGTGCGCGCGGCCCTGCAGACCGAGGGCGTGGGCTCCTTCCCGGCGCCGGAGCGCGCGGAGGCCGAGGCCTTCGCGGCGGCGACGCTGGCCCGCCTGCTGAACCCGGGCATCCGCGACACGCTGGCCCGGCTGGCCCTGCAGCTCTCCGCCAAGGTGGCGGCCCGCTGGACGCCGATCCTGGACGGCTACCGGCACGAGCACGGCCGCTGGCCCAGCCGGTTCGTGCTGGGGCTGGCGGCCTACCTGCGGCTCGCCGCCTGCCCGGAGGCCGCGGCCCCCGTCGACCTGGCCGAGGTGGACGACCCCGCGCGCATCTCCGCCCTGCGTGGTCTGTGGTCCCCCGCGGACCCCGGGGCCGTGGTGGCGGCCGCGGCGGCGGCCGGGCTCTGGCCGGGGCCGGCGGCGCCGGATCTGCTGGCCGAGGTGGCCGGTCGGCTGCGGGACCTGCACCGCCGCGGCGTGGCGGACGGCCTCCGTGGGCACACGGCGTAGCCCCGGGCCGCGACCCGGTGCCCG
>DAHWHV010000150.1 GCA_027335545.1 Clostridia bacterium | reverse complement strand
CTGCCCCGGATCCGGTCCCGCCGCACCCGGGCGGCCCCGGGCCCGCGCCGGTCAGGCGGGGCGCCGCAGCAGGCGCAGGGCCGCTGTCGCCAGGATCGCCGCGCCAACCGGCAGCACCGACTCTTCGATATCGAAGCGCGGGTGGTGGTTCGGGTAGCCGGGGCTACCCGCGGGCGTGGCCCCCAGGGAGAGGTAGCAGCCAGGCACGTGCCGCAGGTAGCGGGCGAAGTCGTCCGCGGCCATCTCCAGGGGCCCGGAGCGCACCGCCCCCTCCCCGAGGCAGTCCGCGGCGGCGCCGCGCACCACCGCCGTCACGACGGGGTCGTTGACCAGTGGGGGGTAGCCGTCCACGTACTCCAGCTCCAGCTCGGCCCCCGCGGCCGCCGCCGTGTGCTCCAGGACGGCGGCCACCCGCGCGCGGACCACCTGGCGCACGCCCTCGTCGAAGGCGCGCACCGTTCCCTCCAGCACGGCCGAGCCCGCGATCACGTTGAAGGCCTCCCCGGCCTGCATGCGCCCGACGGTGACCACGGCCGGGGCCAGCGGGCTCACCGACCGGCTGACGATGCTCTGCAGGGCCGAGACGCAGCGGCAGGCCGCCTCCAGGGCGTCGACCCCCTCGTCCGGCTTGGCGCCGTGGGCGGCGCGCCCGCGCAGCACGGCACGGAAGCGGTCCGCGGCCGCCCAGGCCGGTCCCGCGGTCAGCACGGCCGCGCCGACCGGCAGCGGGGACCACAGGTGCAGCCCGCAGATCGCCGCCACGCCCTCCAGCGCGCCGCGGGCGATCAGCTCCCCCGCCCCGCCCGGCGGCACCTCCTCCCCGGGTTGGAAGAGGAGGCGCACCCGGCCCGGCAGGCCGGTCTGGCCGGCCAGCAGCCGGGAGGCGCCGAGCAGGATCGCCGCGTGCCCGTCGTGGCCGCAGGCGTGCATCACGCCCGGCCGCCGGGACGCGAAGGGCAGCCCCGTCTCCTCGGGGATGGGCAGGGCGTCGATGTCCGCGCGCAACGCCACGACGGGGCCGGCGGACCGGCCGCCGATCTCGGCGAGCACCGCGTTGGGCATCGGGCGCGTGACGCGCAGGCCGCCCGCCTCCAACTCCGCGGCGAGGTAGGCGGCGGTGTCCGTCTCCTGGAAGGACAACTCGGGGTGGGCGTGCAGGTGGCGCCGCCAGGCGACCAGCTGTGGGCCCAGGTCACGGGCCCGCCCCAGCAGGGCCGCCGCCTCCGCCGCGCCGTCGGGCTCGCCCCGGGACGGCCCCGCCGCCCGGCCCCGCTGCGCACAGGCTTCCCTGCCGTGGGCCTGCGCGGGTCCCCGCACCGCCTCGTTCACGCCGCGATCCGCCACCCCTGCCCTCGCCTGTGCCGCTCCGTCCGCGCGACTCGCGTCGACGCGACGGAGCGGGGCACCTCCGGCGGACGCACGGCCACCCCGGTCGACTTCGCGCCGCGGACCCGCAACTCCTTGGGGCGGCCCCGCTGGCAGGTCGGACCGGCCCCGGGCCGGAATCCCCCTGTGCGGCGGACCGCTGCGGGCCGGGCCCGTGCGGCGGGCCCGGCCCGTGCGGCCGGGCCGTGCGGCGCACGCCCCAGCATACGGCTTCCCCACCCCGGCGGGCACCGGGGGGGCCGGTGGCGCGTCGCCGGGCGCGGCCCGGGCCTGCGCCACCCACGCCCCCAGGCCGGGTCGGCCCCGGGGGGTGCAGTGCGCAGGGTCGGCCGGCGGGGTGGCCGGCTGCGACGGAGCCGGCCCTCGGGATGGGCTCGGGCGGAGCGACCGGGGGTCGGGTGGTCCCGCGTGGTCCCTGAAGCAGGCCCGGGGCGGGACAGGCCCGAACAGGGGTTGCGTCCGCCGCCCCGGGCCCGCCGGGTCCCGACCGGCTCCATCCGGCCCATCCGGTGCCGCCGTCTGGTCGCACCGGGTTCCACGACTCGACCCTTCTCGACCCTTCTCGACCCTTCATGGAGGGCGGCGGCACGATGGTGCGTGGGGGTGGGAGGCCATTGGGTTCCAGCGCCGATGCCTTTCGGGCCGAGCTGAAGACCGATGGGGACCTGCGCCTCTGGGAACTGGCGGGTCCCGACGGGGCCGCCTGCCTGGTCCTGCCCGAGTGCGGGAGCCAACTGGGGGCGCTGCGCCTGGCACCCGGCGACCGGGAGGCCGTGGACGTCCTGCAGGCCCCGGACCCCGGGCACCTGCGGCAGGCGGGGTGGGGGGCGGGCGCCCCGATCCTCTTCCCGTTCCCGGGACGGATCGCCTCCGGCGAATACCCGTATCGCGGGCGCACGCACCGCCTGCGCTCCGACCGCGGGCGCCACCCGCTGCATGGCTTCGTCGGCCTGGTGCCTTGGGAGGTCGTGGACGCCGGCTCCGGGGCCGAGGGGGCCTGGGTGCGCACGGCCGTGGGGCATGCGCATCTCGGCCTGCCGCCCGAGGCGTTCCCCGGGGACTACCGGCTGGAGGTGACCCATCGGTTGGGCCCGGCCGGCTACCGCCACGAGATCCGCCTGGAGAACGTGGGGCGGGAGCCGTTCCCCTTCGGGTACGGCTGGCACCCCTACTTCCATACGCCGTTGGGGGCTGGCGGGACGCGCGGCGATTGCGTGTTGACCCTGGACGCCGCGGCGCGCTGGGAGCTCACGGCGGAGCTGCTGCCCACGGGCCGCCGCCTGGAGGTCAGCGGGCCGTACGACCTGCGGCAGGGCAGCGCCCTGGGGGAGAAGTCCTACGACGATCCCTTCACCCTCGTCGCGCGCGATGAGCGGGGCGGCAGCCACGCCACGCTGCTGGATCCCGGGGCCGGGCTGCGCCTCACGGTGTCCGCCGACGCGGCGTTCCGCGAGTGGGTGGTCTACAGCCCGCGCACCCTCGGGGCGGTCGCCATCGAGCCGTACACCTGCGCCCCCGATGCCTTCAACCTGGAGGCCCGGGGCATTTCCGCCGGGGTGCGCGAACTCGCGCCCGGGGAAACCTGGACGGCGTGGATCGCCGTGGACCTCGAGGCCCTGGACCGGGCGTGAGGCCCCGCCGCTGCCGCCGGCGAGGCAGGGCCTCCGCCCCGCCACCGTGCGGTGGCCGCCTGCGGCGGCGCGCGCCGAGCGCCTGGGTCCGCTTGTGGCCCGTGGGCCCGTCCGGGGCCAATCGGGGGCCGAAAGGGGTGAAAGCCTGGTCTGGCGGGAGGAGTGGCGGACCGAGGGATCGGTGACGCCACGCCCCAGCGACCAGGCGAGGCGCCATGGCCGCGCTGCCGGGGACCCAGTCGCCGATCCCGCCCCCCGTCGCCGGGGCCACCGCCGGCGAGCAGGCGGCCCTCTTGGGCATGCTGCTCGCCTGGCTGCTGGCCGTCGTCATCGCGCTCTGGGGGGCGATCCGCGAGGCGGGGCGGCACGACGCCGAGCGCCGTCAGGTCCTGTCCACGGAGCGGGAGCCCGGGCCGGTGCCGGGGCTGGAGGGGCTGCTGGACCACTGGGCGCTCTGGGCGTTCGGGCTGCTCGCGCTCGGTCTGGCCCTGCTGGCCCTGGCCGTCCACGTCGGCCGACCGTAGGCGGGGGCCAGGGGCAAGAGGGGAGTGGCCTCACCCCGCGGCAGCCGAGGGTGTCGGTGGCAACCGTGCGCAGTCCTACGGCGAGGGCGGCGAGCGAGTTGCTTTGCCCGCAGCGCCGTTTGAGCGCATGGAGGGTACCCCCGACCCCACCCCACCGGCCGGGCCCGGGGCGTCAGCCGCGCCAGCGGCGCGGCCGACACGACCAAGGGCGGGACCCCCATCGCCGACCCTCTGCCGACCAGCTGCCGCGCAAGACTCCTCAGGGGCGGCCGGCGGCGGCGAAGACCGGCCGTAGCGCCGGGTAGAGCGCCCGATACACCTCCCCCTGCTCGATGTAGGCGGCGATGCCGTCCGGGGTGGGCCGGGCCTCCTCGCCCGGCCGGACCAGGGCGGCGCAGGCCTCGGGCACGGAGGGGTACGCCCCGGTGCCGACGGCCGCGAGGATGGCCGCCCCCAGCGCCGGTCCCTCCGCGCCGCGCATCGCTCGCAGCGGCCGGGCGAAGACATCGGCCTGGATCTGGCGCCAGAGGGCGCTGCGGGCCCCGCCCCCCGTCAGGCGCAACTCGCGCACCGGGCACCCCAGGTCGGCGATCAGCCCCAGGCAGTCCCGCAGGCTCTGGCTGACCCCCTCCAGGATCGCGCGGGCGAAGTGCGCGCGGCCGTGCGCCGGGGTGATCCCGAAGAAGACGCCGCGGGCCGCCGGATCGGTGTGCGGCGTCCGTTCCCCCATCAGGTAGGGGAGGAACACGAGGCCGAGGCTCCCGGCGGGCACGTTTGCCGCCTCGCGGCAGAGGAGCTCGTAGGCATCCTCGCCCCCGGCGGCGGCGACGGTCCGCTCCGCATCCGCAAAGGCGTTGCGCCACCACTGCAGCGACCCGCCGGCCGCCTGGGTGACGCCCATCACGTGCCAGGCCCCGGGCACGGCGTGGCAGAAGGTGTGCAGCCGCCCGCCCGGGTCGCGCAGAACCTCTCCCGTGGCGGCGAAGACGACCCCCGAGGTGCCGATCGTCACGGAGACCAGCCCGGGCTGCGCGATGCCGTTGCCCAGGGCGCCCGCGGCCTGGTCCCCCGCGCCGCCCACCACGGGGGTCCCCGGCGCCAGCCCGGTGGCGGCCGCACCGGCCGCCGACACCCGGGCGCTGACCTCCGGGGACTCCCCGACCTCCGGCCACCACTCCAGGGGGATGCCCAGGACATCCGCCATCTCGGCGCTCCAGCGGCGGCGCGCCACGTCGAAGGCCAGGGTCCCGGAGGCGTCGGAGACCTCGCCGGCGGCGGTGCCGGTGAGCATCAGGCGCACGTGGTCCTTGGGCAGCAGCACGCGGCGGATGCGGGCGTAGTGCTCGGGCTCGTGCGCCCGCACCCAGAGGAGCTTGGTCGCCGTGAAGTTGGGCAGGGCGGGGTTGGCGACCTGGGCGTTGATCCGCTCCTGGCCTACCGCCGCGCCCAGGGCGGCCGCCTCGGGCGCGGAGCGCTGGTCGCACCAGAGCAGGGCCGGGCGGATCACCCGGTCCCGTTCGTCCAGGAGGACGGCCCCGTGCATCTGGCCGGTGAGGCCGACGCCCCCGATCTGCTCCCCCCGGCAGCCGGCGTCCGCTAGGGCGGCGCGCACGGCCTCGCCGCAGGCGCGCCACCAGGTGGCCGGGTCCTGCTCGGCCCAGGTGGGCCGCGGCTGCAGCAGAGGGTACTCCGCGCCGCCCTGACCGAGCACGCGCCCATCCTCGGCCAGGACGACGGCCTTGCAGGCCGAGGTGCCCACGTCGATACCCAGGAGGTGTCCCATCGCGACCTCCCCAACCGCAATCGGTGTCGCGGCGCCCGCCCGGGACCCTGCCGCGTGCCCGGGCGCCGCGTCCCCTCAGGTGTACCCGCCCTGGCCCAGCAATTCCTGCGCCTCCGGGTCCTCGCCCCCGCGCAGGGCCTCGGTCAGCCCGCGCTCGGGCCGTAGGGCGCGGGCTGCAGCCAGGCCGGGGTGTAGGGGTACAGCGGCAGGCGGCGCCTCCGGCCGGCCGACGTGGTCGGGCGGGCCAGGTGCCAGAGGTTGAAGTTGAAAGGAGGGTCCTCCGGGTCCGGGCGCTGACGCAGGGGACGGTAGTCGAGGACGGGGTTGCCAGCGGGCTCGGCCAAGGCGCTCCCCTCCCGCCCGGCCGGTTCGCCGGGGGGCGGGGGACCCCTGCCCAGGGTGAAGCCATTCTCCCGTCAAGTGCTTGGGTCACAAGTGTATCCCCGCCGTGGGCCCAAGTCGCGGCGTACGTTGGCGACGCACCTGGTGGCCACGGGTGGTTCGGGGCGGCCGCTGTCCCGCGGCCCCTCTGCCGCAAGCCCCAACTGGCCGGGGGCGGACCGCGGACGCGGCCACCACCACTTCGCCCTGGGGGCGTTCTGGCCGAAGGGCGCCCCTTCTGGAAGGGCGCCACGGGGGACCCCTGCCGCGCAGCGCAGGGGGTCTGGCCCCGGGGCCGAACCCCTCAACGGTCAAGCCCCCGTCCCGCGCCTGCCGTCCGGGCGTGGAGCGGTCCGGCCGGGCAGGATGGGCTCGGGCCCTGGGGTGCGCGCCGAGCGCGTGCAGCGGCGGCGCCGGATCGGGGTGCGCCAGGACCGCGCACCCGCGGGAATTGGGAGGGTATGCATGGCGTCCGCGGGGGAGATGTGGGCCTTCGTGTCGGAGGAGCACCGCCGTCAGTGGGAGGCGGGGGCGCACTGGCGACCCTTCGCCGTCGCCGTCATCGCCGCGCTGGCGCAGGGCGGCCTGCCCCCCGCCGAGGCGGCGGCGCGCCTGCAGCGCAGCCCCTGGTGGGGCATCCTCGGCGCGGTCGGGGAAGGGGTGCTGCGGGGGTATCCCCCCGCGGCGGTGGCCGCCGAGCTGCGGGACCAGCCGCGTTGCGCGATCTGCGGCCACGGGCTGCGGCGCACCGCCGAGGAGATGCGCCTGCCGGTCCTGGGGACGCCGCGGCGCATCCGCGGCCTGCCGCACTTCGCGCCCTGCAGTTGCGGCTACGCGGAGCGGTGGGTCGAACCCCTGTGGGTCCCCGCCCTGCTCGCCCACTTCCAGGCGCACCCGGACGCGCTCGAGCTGGATGCCAACACGCCCGCGTTCCTTGCCCGGTTGGCCCCGGTCCCCGGGCCGGAGGCTCCGGGCCAGGGGTAGGTGGGAGCTGCAAGAGCTGGCTCTTGCAACTCCCACTTCCGGATGCGTTGGCAGCGTGCCATGCCTCGTGACCCACTCCTCCCTGCCGTGCAGGGGCCGCGCGCGGCCTTTCGCGGTGGCCTCCCGGCGCGCGCGGGCGGCTCGTCGCACCGGGGGGACGCCGCAGGGCCCGCGCCGGGGCGGGTGTGGGATGCCGGCGGCATCCCACCTGGCCGTTGGGACCGCGCCCACCATCACCGCAGGCGCCCAGCCCGGGGACCGCCCGCCGGTCCCACCCTGGTCCCCGCCCCGCCGCCCGACCCGCGGCGGCCCGCCTGTGCGGCGCCGGTGGGATCCGCCCCTGGCGACCCAGGGCCCGGCGGGCGGTCGTCGAAGCGTGGGGCGCGCGGTTCCGGTCCGCGGAGGGAGAAGCGGCGGCCGGCGTGCCGGGCGTCTCCCCGGGGACGCACCGGCGGGTGCGCGGCCGGAGGCCAGCGGTCCACCAGGGGGGAGCGCCATGGAGGTCCGGGTCTTCGCGGGGAGCGTGCTGGAGGCGCCGGCCGAGGCGATCGTCAACGCGGCCAACACCGAACTGGTCCACGGCGGCGGGGTCGCGGCGGCCATCGCGGCCGCCG
>DAHWHV010000142.1 GCA_027335545.1 Clostridia bacterium | reverse complement strand
CGACTCGCCTCACCGCGCGTGGGCGTGCCGCCCACCGCCGACCTCAAGCGGCCGCGGCCCACCGACCAGGGCCAAGGCGACCACCGCCAGAACGCCGAACGAAACCCCCTGCCAGAAACCCCGCACCGTACCCGCCCCCTTCTTGCCCGTCGGCCCCGCCGCCAGCCCCACGTCCCGGAGACCTCGACCCCGCGCTCCTCCAGGTCCACGGGGAAGGGGACAGCGCAGGAGGAACGCTCATGAGAGCGCTCATGAGAACGATCATGAGAACGATGATGAGGGAGAGGGAGGCGCAGGGGTGGTCCGCGCGCTACGCCGGCCGCACCTCTGCCTCACCCGCCCCCGGCGCCACGCCAGCGAGCAGTTCCTCGGCCACCACCTCGGTCAGGGCGCCGTCCTCGTCCAGCGCATACAGCCGCCAATGGGCCGGCGACCCGTGGAACTCCAGGCAGCAGGTCCAGCAGTAGTATTGGCCGTTGCCGACCTGCCCAGTCTCCGTCTTCCCGCACAGCGGGCACCGCATCCCGACACCACATCCCCCATCATCGGCACCTGACCCACGTCGTGGGGATCGGCTCCGTCCCAGCCGTCGGATCCAGCCGACGCCGCAGCCCCTGCCGGCCTCAAACGGGCGGGATCAGCAGCCACGGGCCCGTGCCGCCTTCCGCCACGCGCAACGCGGCCCCCTCCGGCGCCACGCGGGCCAGGGGGAGGAACCCCTTGCCCCTGGCCACGTCGGACACCAGGCCCTGGGAGACGAGGTAGCCGGCGACCGCCCCTCCGACCGGGTCGAAGTAGATGTCGTCGACGATGCCCAGGTCTCGCCCGTCCCGCGACAGCACCCGCAAACCCAGGGGGGCGGCGCACCTGCGGCGCAGGCGGCGCAGCGGCGGCCCGTCAGGCGCCCGCAGCACCACCGGGCGACGCAGCATCACGGCCGCCGGGCCGATGGCGGCTACCTCCTCGTAGGGGATCAGGCGGCGACACCACCAAGTCCCCTCGCCCAGCAGCAGGCCGATCACGCGCTCCCCGCGGCCGGAGAAGAGGAGATCGGCCACCCGCCCGGCCGCTCGCCCGTCCTCCTGCCCGAAGGCAGGCAGACCCACCACATCACTCCGACGGAGCGTGGTCAGTCCCCCTCATCCGCAGTCTCCCGCGGCGCCGCCGACCCTATGCGGCCGGCTCTGCCCTCTGCGCTGACCCGCCGCGTGAGGGCCGTCGCGCCGCCCTTGCGGCAACGGCGTCTCGTGCGGAACTGCGCCGCGCAGCGGAGGTCCGCCGCAGGCAGGGGGGACAACGACCCGATACCGACGCCACTGGTGGTCGGGCGCCCGCTGCGGGTCGCCCAACGGCCCACGCTCGCGGCACCAGCGCTGGTGCCGCCGCACGACCTTGCGGAGACGCGGCGGGACCGCTGGCGCGACGCGCCACCGGGACGCAGGGGAACAAAGGCGGCGGGACCGCCAACGCACCCCTGGCGGATGGCGCCAAGGGCGGGGAGCACATTCAGCAGCGGGCGCCACACCCAGCCCGAGGGCCCAAGACCACCAGGGGATCGGCGGCGGCTCTGCACTCCCATCAGCAGATCCGGACGTGGGCGGTGCGGTGCCGACGTGGGGGGGTGGCGACGTGGGGGGGTGGCGACGTGGGCAGAATCTAAGGACGCTTTTTTCCCGCCGGGCTGGGAGGGAGGGAGCGCGTAGCAAAGAGGTGGCGAAACCGCCGGCGACTCCAACCGCTGGTGGGTGCGCGTCGGTGACCGCCACCCGATCCGCTCGGTCGGGGCCACAGCGGGATCACTACCCCGTGGCGGTGCGCGACACGAGCTTGGTCTCCGCCGGGTCGCCGGACACCGGCAGACCAACAATGCCCTCCCGTTCACGCCGGGGCGCGGGGGAAGGGGCCACGTCGCGCAGGAGCGCGAGCTGAGACTCCAGTTGGCTGCGCCATTGCGCGCGGAAGGCCTGGGTCTCCCGCTGCACCGCGCCCAGGCGCTCTTCCAGTTCGCGCAGGTGCGCCTCCCCCCCCCTCGCCCGCCGGGCGGCCTCCTCCTCGGCCTCCCGCACGATGAGTTGCGCCTCCTTCCGGGCGCTTTGTTTGACCTCCTCGGCCGTCTCCTGCGCCACGATGAGGGTGCTGTGCAGCGTGTTCTCCAACTGGCGGTACTGCTCGACGCGGCCCCGGAGGTCTTCGACCTCCTCCTTGAGGGCGGCGTTGTCCCTGAGCAGGGCCTCGAAATCCGAGACGACCCGATCCAGGAAGTCGTCCACCTCATCCTCGCTGTAGCCGCGCAGCACGCGGCGAAACTCCTGGTTGTGGATGTCCAACGGGGTCAGCACGCCAACCACCTCCCGTAATCGCCCAGCCTGCGGGTCGGGCCTTCCGCCCGCTCCCAGCTGCCCCTCAGGCCAGGAAGCGGACCACCGCCCACTGGGCGACCTGAATCAGCAGCATAAGCACTAGGGGGGAGAAGTCGATGGCCCCCCCCGAGGGCAGGCGCCGCCGGATGGGGTCAAGCAACGGGGCAAGGATACGCCCCGCCGCCCGGTCCACGGCCTGCAGCCAGGCACTCCCCGCCACGAGCCCGGGGATCCAGGTCAGCAGCGCCTGGATCAGGACCAGCCAAAAGAGCACGCTGAGCGCCGCGGGGATGACCGCACGCATGCCGAAACTCACCACCCCTGGGCCACCCGGCGCCTAGCGCCCATCCCGCTCCCCCATGCGCAGGGAAAGCGGCAGTGTGACCTCCACCCCTGCCGGCACGAACAGGACCGCCGCGCCCACCCGGTGCATCTCCCCGCCGAGGGCGTATACGCTGCCGGCCAAGAAATTCACCAACCGCTGCGCCAACTCGCGTTCGGCCCCCTCCAGGTGCAGCAGCACGGGCTTTCCCGCCTTGAGGCTGTCGGCGACCTCCTGGGCCTCCTCGAAGCGCTTGGGCGCCGCCACGACGAAGCCCGGGAAGGCCGGCACCAGGCGCGTGACGTTGCCACGCCCCGGGGCCACACCCCGGTCCTCGGCACTCCAGGCCGACCGGACCGGACGGACGGAACCGCCGCGGCGCCGCAGGGCCTCCTCCCGCACGCTGGCCACGCCGCCCCCCTGGGCCGCCGAGGCCAGAACCGGTAGCGAAACCGCCACCGCCTCTTCTTCCTCCTCCGGCTCTTCCTCAAACCCCAGGAATGCCAGCATCCGGTCCCACATGCCTGCTGCCACCCGGCTGCACCACCCAATCAGCATCGTTCAGGGCCCCGGGACGCAACCACCGGCCTCGTCATACGTCCCCTACATCGTCGACGCCGCCCCGGGCGTTGAGGGGCGTCCGCCGCCCGCGCGAGGCAGTGCGCCACCCGGACACGCCGCCACCGCACGCCACTTCGGCCGTATCCCGGGAACTCCTTCAAAACAGGGCGCGCAGGCCGCAGAAGCGCCACGCTGGCGCCGAGTCGAGGCAGTGGACGAACCGCGCGGCGGGCGGAGGGACCCGGGCGGCCCGGCCATCCCATCCGCCTCAGGGACGCCGTTGCCGCGCGCCGAAGATCGCGCGGCCGATGCGGACCAGGGTCGCACCCTCCTCGACGGCCACCGGGTAGTCCCCGCTCATGCCCATCGAGAGTTCGGGCAGGGGCAGGTCGTATCGGGCCTGCAGCCGGTCCCGCAACACCCGCAGCGTCGCGAACGCCGGTCGCGCCTGTTCGGCCTCCTCCACCCGCGGGGCGATGGCCATCAACCCGCGCACCCGCAGGTCGGCCAGGAGTCGCAGGCGCCGCAGGAGGTCTCCGGCCTCGGCCGGTGCGACGCCGCCCTGGCCGGGGACTCCGGACAGGCTGACCTGGATCAACACCTCCTGCACCACCCCGGCCCGCGCCGCGGCTCGCTGCAGGGCCTCGCCCAACTCGGGACGGTCCACGCCGTGCACCAACCCGAAGCGCCCCGCCACCAGCCTGCACTTGTTCGTCTGCAACTGGCCGATCAGGTGCCAGGCGACGACGGGTAGCGCCGCCAACTTGGGAAGGGCCTCCTGGACGCGGTTCTCACCGAAGTCGCCCACGTCGGCGGCCGCCGCCCACGCGACATCGGCGACCGGACATCCCTTGCTGACGGCGATCAGGCGCACGGCCGCCGGGTCCCGCCCGACCCGCGCCGCCGCTTGCGCGATGCGGGCCTGGACCCCACGTACACCTGCCGCAATCTCCAGACCCCGTTCCCGCTCCGCCTCATGCGGCGGTCCCCCGGCCGTCATCGGCACCCCCCGCCCCGGCGCGCCACGGACGCCTGGCACCGCACCGACGCGCCGGGCGATGCGGCGCAGGGCCCGCGCCGCAGCCCCACGATGCCCCGCCGCCTCGGAAACGACGCGCACCGGACGATGTCGCCGTATTCCGTTGTCCACGTCCGACAACCAGTCCGGAGGTGGTCGCTGCCAGCGACGACTCTGGCAGCGACCACCTAGCGCAGCGCCGGCAGGCGCTCCGCCACCGCACCCACGGCGGCCCGCCCCACTCCCGGCCCCGACCCCAGCAGATCCCGCAAGGCGCTCGCCACGGGCCCCCAAGCCCCGTCCGGCGAGGCCAAGGCGGCCCCCAGCCGCTCGGCGGCGTGGGCGGCTACGTCGCGTTCCGCCGCCGGCAGCAGCGCCACCGCGGCGGCCAACCGATCCGGCGCCATGGTCGCCGCAACGGTGTCGACATCGACGTGCAGCGTCGCCAGGGCCCGGCGGAGGAGCTTCTTGGCCTCCGTCAGGTCCTGCCGCATCCGGGCGGTGTGCTCGGCGTCGGGAATCCGCCCCAAGTCCTCCCCAGAGCTGGCGCTCACCGGACCGGCCCGGAAGCGGAGGCCGGCGAACTCGACGACGGCGGGGTGAAAGCCCAACGCCCCCCGCAGGGCGTCGGCGACCGCCGCCTGCCAGCGGCGGACCTCCGGGGACCGCCACTGCAACCCCAGCAGCTGGTCGATCTCCTGATAGCGGGTCCTCAATTCCGCCACCCGCGCGCTTGGGGGCATCGAGCCCACCGCCCCTCTCCTCAGCGCGTTCCCGGCCGCGCGCCCGCCCGGCTTCCAGCGCGGAGACTCCCGCCCGCCATGGCACCGTACCCGTCCAGGGGCTGCGCGGCCACCGGGACGCGAGGGCGTCCGCGCCGAACTCCCCGGCCATCGCACGACACACGCCCCAGGACCGACCCGCTTCGGTCGCCTGCCGACCTTGGCCCGCCCGTCCAGCAGGGGGACGGCCGCCCCCACGCCCCGCAGGGACAGCCCATGGCCCATATTCCCGGTCTCTTGACCTCCTCCCCACGGCCAGAAGCCGGGGGATTCCCGATGGTCGCTCATCGGCGCTTCCTGCTTCGCCGGGGTCCGCCCACGCGTTTCCGCGCGGGTCTTCCGTCCCCTCCACAGGCAGACACCGCCAGCCCGACGGCCAGGGGCTTGGCGCCGCGTGGTTTGTGCGGCGCAGTGCCTCGAGCGTTTTGCGCGCCAGAGGACTCCCTGGCGCAACGCCATACGCTCGGTTCCCAAGGTGCTGTCCACATTCTACCACGACCGCAGGCAGGGGGCGATGGGAACGAGTCGGCTGATCCCCACGGGTAAAGCCGGCTAGAGTCGGGGGCTTGCGCCGCGTCTCTTCGGTCATCCCCTCCCTGCCACGAGGCGAGCAAGACCAGGGTGAGCGAAGACAAACACCCGTCCGGGTATGCCGCGCACGACCGCCTGCGTTCCCACCCGCGCCAAGAGGCGCACCGTCCAGCGGCGCGGCCGGCCGGCGTGCCGGCGACCGAACACAGCCGCCCAGCCGGGGCGAGGTCCGGGCAGGAGGGCCGAGGCCGGGATGACCTCCCCGCGGGCTGTCGACAGGCTGAGGGTCGCCTCGACGCGGGCCGCCGGCCCAGGCCCCCGGCCGAGGGCCTGGGTAGAGAAGACGCCCACCACCGCGTCTCCGACGCGCGGACCGAAGCCCACTAAGCGAACGGGCATCGGCCCCGTGCCGCCGGGCCAGCGCATCTGCCCGACCGCGCCCGAGGCGATCGCCCGCACCGCCGCCGCGGGGAGCACCAGCAGCCAGTCGCCGCGCCCCGGGGAGCCAATCTCCCCCAGGGGGGAACCGGCGGGTAGCGATTGGCCGAGCGGCGGCGCGGTCACCGGCGGGGCCTGGACGGAACGGGGTGATAGGTCGGTCAACGCCTCTGGCGCAAGGGCCGCCAGCGGATCCCAGCCAGGCACGAACCAACCCGCCCGGGGCGCGGCCAGGGTGAGCACTCGGCGCGGCGGGGCGAGCGGGGCCGGGGCGGACAGCGGACAACGGCGCCGGAGGCAGGCCAGGGGCCTCGCCAGGGGGACCTGCGGCGCGGCGGCCCCGCGCCGCCAGGAGCCCGCCCACGCCCGGGTCGAGGGCGCCGGGAGGGCCAGCGACGCCAGACGCCCCCCACTGGGGACCAGGCCTGCTCCACTGATCCGCAGGAGGCTTCCGGTGGTCGGCGCATCCACGGCCCGGCCCGGATGGACGAAGGCCGCCTCACCCGTCCAACGCGGGGTGAGCGCCCCGGCGTGCGCGGCGGTCGGTCGCGCCAGCGACACCAGAAGGCGGGGCACGCCGGAGACCAGCGCCGCGC
>DAHWHV010000139.1 GCA_027335545.1 Clostridia bacterium | reverse complement strand
CTTCGGTGGCAGCTCCTCCGCCACACCCGGATCGCGCTTGGCGCGCCGCAGCACGAAGGGCGCGATCACGCGGCGCAGGCGGGCCGTCGCCGAGTCATCGCCCCGGTCCGCCGGGGCCCCGTACTCCCGCGTGAACGCGCGGCCCCCGCCCAGGTAGCCCGGCAGCGCGAAGGTGAAGATGGACCAGAGGTCGCGCAGGCTGTTCTCCACGGGGGTGCCCGTCAGCGCGAAGCGGTAGCGGGCCGGCAGGCCCCGCGCGGCCTGCGCCTGCAGCGACACGGGGTTCTTCACGTTCTGCGCCTCGTCGAGGATCACCCCGTCCCAGGCCACCGCGCGCAGGTCGGCCGCGTCGCGGTGCAAGAGGGCGTACGAGGTGATCACCACGTCCGCCTGCTGGGCCAGCCAGCCGAGGCGCTCGCCGCGCGGCCGCTCGGCGCCATAGTGCGCGTGCGCGGCCAGGCCGGGGGCGAACCGACCCAGTTCGGCCTGCCAGTTGCCCACGACGGAGGTGGGACAGACCAACAGGGTGGGACCGGCGGCCTGCCCGGCCGCGCGCCGGTGCAAGAGCAGGGCGATCACCTGCACGGTCTTTCCCAGGCCCATGTCGTCGGCGAGGCAGCCGCCAAGCCCGAGTTCGGCCAGAAAGGCCAGCCAACCCAGGCCCTGCCGTTGGTAGGGCCGGAGCGCCCCCCGGAAGCCGGGCGGCTCAGGCAGCGCCTCCGCCCGGCGCGACTGCCGCAGACCGTCCAGCCAGTCCGCCACACGCCCAGAGGCCGCGATCCGCGTCGCGCCCGCGGAGGCCGCGTCCCCTACCGCCAGTGCGGCCGCGGGGTCGGCTTCCAGGGCCAGGCGCAGCGCCGTGGCGGCGGGCACGCTCCCGGCGGCCCCCGTCTCGGACCATTGGTCGACCACGGCGCGCAGGGAGGACGGATCCACGCGCACCCACCCGGTGCCCAGGCGGACAAGGGTCCGGCGCCCCGCCACCATGCGTTCGAATACCTCGGGCGGGACGTGCTGCCCACCGACGGCCACATCCCAGCGGAAGGCTGTCCACTCCGGCGCGGAGGCGCCCCGCGCGCCGACCGACGCGCCAGCGGCCTCCTCCAGGTGCAACGTTGCCTCGACGCGCGCTGGCTCGGCCCGCCACCACGCCGGCATCAAGACGCGGATGCCCCGTTGCCCCAAGTCGCCAGCCCGTTCCGCCAGGTCCTCTGCCTCCTCCACCGAGAGGGCGAGCACGGCGGCCGGGGGCTCCCCTACGGCTGAGGCGAGCGGCGCCCAGAGGCGAGCGGCGGCGGCCAGCGCCTCGCGCGCCGCGCGGCGCAGGGCGATCCGCCGCGCACGCTCCCCCGACTCCGGGCCGGGCGGGTCGCGCCAGAGGTCGGCGGCGGCCGTCGCGGCACCAGGCACCCCCTCGCCGTCGGACCATTGCACCAGCACGGTGAGGGGCACCCGCAGGGTCTCGGTCCGCGCGCGGCCACCGGCCGCGGCGTCCCCCAGGATCTCGGGCTCCTCTAGCCGCAGCACGACGCCAACCGTGGGCCGCGGGCCGAGCAGGGCCCCGCCGGCCCACCGCGCGATCTCCCGCGCCGCGGGCGATGCCACGCGCTGGGGGAGCGGCACCGGGTTGATCAGGCTGAGCAGCCAGTGCTGGCCCGGGCTGGCCGCGCGCAAGGGGCGGGCCCAGGCGTTCCGCCCCGCGGCCAAGCACGCGCGGACCCACGCGTCCAGGCACGCGGTCAGGAAGGCGTCGGCCGCCTGCAGCGCGGGCGTGGGCGCGACGAGGGCCAGGGAATCGGCCGGCATGGCGCGGGCCAGGTCCGCCAACACCTGCCGCTCCTCCGGTATGAGCACGGGGAGCCAGCGCGCCGGCTCCCCGTGCTCCGGGGGCGCGCCGGGCAGAACGCCCCCCCGGGCCGCAAGGACCAGGGCCAGGCGCGCCAGACGCCGCCAGTAGCGGGTGTCCGCGCCCAGGCGCCAACCGGGCGCGCGCATGGCCCCCGACCGCGGCCCCGGCACGCCCGGACCCGCCACACCCCAGAGCACCGCGTGGAGGGCGCTGGCCGACACGGGGACGGCAGGCACCGTGTAGCGGGACGGGCCCTCTCCCGCCTCCCCGGCCGAGCGGGGCAGCGTGAGCGGGACGAGGCGCACCGCAGGGCGACCGCTGCCTTGCAGGCCGGCCGCTGCCATCACCGCGTCGGGGGCCGCGGCCCCCGGGTGGAGGGGCGCCATCCCGCGCACGGCGCCCACATGGACGCGGCGGCCGCCGGACATCTCACCCCAGGCAAAGAGGGTCCGGCCGTCCCACGCCAAGTGCAGCACGCTGTCGGCGGCATCGGCGG
>DAHWHV010000138.1 GCA_027335545.1 Clostridia bacterium | reverse complement strand
AGGCGTCCGGCGGGGGGGCCGGGCTCCGCCGTGCCCGCGCCCTGGGCCCGGAGGGCATGGTGGCCGAGCTGTCGCGCTCGGGGCTCCTGGGGCGGGGCGGCGCCGCCTTCCCCAGCGGCGTCAAGTGGGCGGCTGTGGCCCGCGGGGCCGCGCCCCGCTGGGTCGTGGCCAACGCCGACGAGAGCGAGCCGGGGACGTTCAAGGACCGGGTGCTGCTGGAGGGGGACCCGTTCGCCGTCCTGGAGGGCCTGATCATCGCCGCCCTGACGGTGGGGGCCGAGGACGCCCTGGTGTACGTGCGCGGGGAGTACGACGCGGCGGCGGCGCGCCTGGCGGGGGCCCTCGCCCAGGCCGAGGCCGCGGGTTGGACCGGCGCGGACGCCGCCGGCAGCGGCCAGCCGGTGCGCGTCCGCCTCTTCCGGGGGGCGGGGGCGTACATCTGCGGCGAGGAGACGGCCCTGTGCAACAGCGTCGAGGGCCGCCGGGGGGAGCCGCGCAGCAAGCCGCCCTTCCCCACCGAGGTCGGTCTCTTCGGGCGGCCCACCCTGGTCCAGAACGTCGAGACGCTGGCCAACGTGACGCTGGTGGCCGCCGAGGGGGCCGAGGCCTGGCGCGCGCACGGCACCGAGCGCTCCCCCGGCACCAAGCTCTTGTGCGTCAGCGGGCACGTGGAGCGGCCCGGCGTCTACGAGGTGCCCTTGGGCACACCGCTGCGCGCCGTGCTCGCCCTGGCGGGGGGCGTCTGGCAGGGGCGGGGCCTGCGCGCGGTGCTCTGCGGCGGGGCCGCCGGGACCTTCCTGGGGCCGGAGCGGCTGGAGGTGCCCCTCTGCATGGAGGGGCTGCGGGCCGTCGGCGCCGGCCTGGGATCGGGGGCCCTGGTCGTGCTGGACCAGACCGCGGACCTCTGGGCCGTGGTGGCGCGCGTGGCCCGCTTCTTCCGCGAGGAGTCCTGCGGGCAGTGCGTGCCGTGCCGCGTCGGCACCCAGCGCCAGTTGGAGATCGTGGAGCGGCTGGCCGCGGGGCGGGACCACCCCGGCGACGCGGCGCTGCTGGCGGATCTGGCGGGGGCCATGGCGGATGCCTCGATCTGCGGATTGGGGCAGACGGCCGCCGGCGCCATCCAGAGCGCCCTGGGCCTGCTGGGGCTGGGGGAGGGGGCGGGGGCGTGAGCGTCGTGATCGCGGTGGACGGGGTGGAGGTGCGGGCCGAGGGGGGGCAGACGATCCTCCAGGCCCTGCGCGGCCAGGGGGTGGACGTGCCGACCCTCTGCTACCACGAGCAGCTGCGCCCGGCCAACGCCTGCCGGGTCTGCGTCGTCGAGTTGGAGGGGGCGCGCGCCCTGGTGCCCGCCTGCTCCCGCCAGGTGGAGGAGGGCATGCGCCTGCAAACGGACAGCCCGCGCGTGCGGCGGGCGCGGCGCGTCGTCTGCGAGCTGTTGGGCTCCTCCACGGACGCCTCGGTCGCGCCGGGGCTGCAGGCCTACACGGCGGAGTACGGCGCGGACCCCGCCCGCTTCGGCCCGGAGGCCGCGCGGGCGCGGGCGGGGCTGCGGGAGGACAACGAGCTCTACGTGCGGGACTACGACCGCTGCATCCTCTGCTACCGCTGCGTCGACGTCTGCGGTGAGGGGGCCCAGGCCAGCTTCGCCCTCTCCGTGGCGGGCCGAGGGTTCGCAGCCGGCATCGACACGGGCGCCGACACGCCGCTGCCCGAATCGCGCTGCGTCTTCTGCGGCAACTGCGTCGCCGTCTGCCCGACGGGCGCCCTGCTGCCGGTGCTCGAGCACGGCATGCGCCAGCGGGGGACCTGGGACGAGGCCCGCCAGACCGTGACCGGCACGATCTGCCCCTACTGCGGCGTCGGCTGCCGGCTCGACCTGCACACCCAGGACGGCCGCATCGTCGGGGTCACCTCCCCACCCGACCACCCCGCGACGCACGGGCACCTCTGCGTCAAGGGCCGCTTCGGCTTCACCCACGTCCAGGCGGACATCCCCGACCACCCCCACCTGGACCACCCGCGGGGGGGTGAGGCGTAAATGGCGGGGCGGCCCGGCGCGGAGGCCCGGGTGGCCGAGTTCCTCGCCGCGCGCTACGGAGGTCGGGCCGGGCCGCCGCAACCCCTGGCGGCGGGGGAGTGGTCCCGGGCCTTCGCCTTCACCCTCGACGGTCGGGGGGCGGTGGCGCGCTTCGGCGCCCACGGCGAGGACTTCGCCAAGGACCGGGCGATGGCGGCCCACCGCTCGCCGGACCTGCCGATTCCCCAGGTCTGGGAGGTGGGGGAGACCCCCTGGGGCGAGTCCTACGCCGTCTCCGAGCGGGCGGACGGCGTCCTGCTGGACGGACTGGACGGGGCGGGGCTGCGCCGGGTCCTGCCCCGGCTGCTGGCCGCCCTGCGGGCCATGGGCCGGATCGCCGTGCCGGCCGGGGCCGGGTTCGGCGGCTGGGGGCCGGGGGGCACGGCCCCCAGCCGCCACTGGCGGCAGGCCCTGTGGGACACCGCCGACGACCGCCGCCTCCCGGGGTGGCGCGCGGCGCTGGCCGGCTCCCCCACGGGGGCCGGGCCGCACGACGCGGCGCTGGGGCGCCTGCGGGCGCTGGGGGCGGACCTGCCCGACGTCCGGCAGGTCGTCCACTGCGACCTGCTGCACGACAACGTCCTGGTGCGGGGCGCGGAGGTCACGGCGGTCCTGGACTGGGGCAACAGCCTCTATGGCGACGCGCTCTACGACGCGGCGTGGCTGCTGTACTGGTGGCCGTGGTACCCGGCCTGGGCGGAGATCGACATCGGCGCGGAGCTGCGGCGGCACTGGGCGGCGGAGGGGGGGCTCCCACCGGACGGCGAGCGCCGCCTGCTCTGCTACCAGTTGCACATCGGGGCCTCGCACATGGCGTACAGCGCCTACACCGGACGCTGGGACGACCTGGCGCGCAACGCCGCCCAGACGCTGGCCCTGCTGGGGCGGGCGTGAGCCCGGCGGCGGCGCGGGGCGTCCGCCCAGGGGGGCCGGGAGGGGGCTGGG
>DAHWHV010000137.1 GCA_027335545.1 Clostridia bacterium | reverse complement strand
GGCCCGAGGATCGCCCAGGCCCCCGGGGTGCCGAAGCGGTCGCAGAGCCCGCCGCCGTCGCTGCGCCCGGCGTCGAAGTCCGCCACCGCCGCCAGCAGCGGCCCCAGGCCGGCGGGGAGCGGCCCCGGCCCGCGGCGCCGGGCGCGCAGCAGGTCCTGCCAGCCGCGCACGGCGGCCTCGCCCCCGGGGAAGGGGGCGCCGGGCAGGGAGAAGCGCGCCGCCAGCGCGGGGTCCGCCTCGTGCCAGACGGGGTGGGCGCTGAAGGACCAGACGTAGCGCTTGGCGACGCGGTCCAGGACGGCCAGCTGCGCCGCCAGTTCGCCCAGTTCCTCGTCCCAGGGCCGCACGGGGTAGTCGTGGGCCCCCGTCTCGGCCATATGCAGCGGCCACACGCCGGGGGCCACCGTGCAGCGGCGGCGCCAGTAGGCCAACTCGCCGGGCTCCAGGTGGAGCTGGGCCCAACAGTCCCCCTCGCGGGGGATGGCGACCTGCGTGGGGGCGTCATAGAGGCAGTACGAGCGCTCGTAGCCCAGGTGCAGGCCGCCGGGGGCGTCCCGCTCGACCAGGGCCGCCAGCAGGCCGCGCAGGAAGGCGCGCTCCAGGGGGCGGGCGCGGAACGAGCCCGGCAGGACGAAGACGGCCGCCGCGGGGAAGGCGTCGATCAGGGCGGCGGCGGCCGTGTGGCCCTGCGCCCGGGCGCCGGCCAGCAGGTCGGGGGCGCCGTAGCCGGCGTAGCTGTAGGCCTCGTGCTCCAGGGAGTAGCGGGGGTAGGGGTATTCGATGTCGATTGAGACGCCATGGAAGCCCAGGGCCGCGGCGCAGGCGCCCAGCCGACCGAAGCGCAGGGCCAGCCGCTCCCCCTGATCCGGGGAGAGCAGGGTCTCCGCGGACGGCCAGGGCGCATCGGGGGCGAAGTGGACCCCCAGGAGGTTGACCCCGGCCCCGGCGGCGGTCAGCGCAGCCACGTTGGCCCCCACGGCCCGCGCCCAGGGGGTGGCCACGGGCGGGCCCGACGGGCCGAGGTGGGTGGCCACCCCCTCGTCCCAGGTGCCGGCGAGGAAGATCAGGCCGTCGTAGAGCCGCGCGACGGCGCCCGCCCGCTGATCGAGGTAGGGGTGGGGACCGTGCGCTCCGTAGGCCAGCAGGGCCGGGGCGGGGCCGGTGGCGGGCGTCATCTGGCACCCCCAAGGGCGCGATGGCGGGATGGGTGTGCGGTTGTCCCCCGGAGGCGGCGATTCCTGCCGGTTGGGGCGAGCAGGTGCCGATTGCCGTGGCCAGGTGGGCGGGTGGGGAGGTCCGCGGCGCGCCGTCCGCCGGCGCGGGCGGCGGGGCGCGCCGGCACCGCGGGCCGAAGGGTCCGGACACCGGCCGGGTGGCGTTCGACCTGGCAACCGGCGGCCCAGGCCCTGGCGGACCATTGGGACGCCGGACGAGGCGGCCCCAGCGCCTGGCTGGACGAGTATCGTGGGTGGGAACTGACTACGGTCCGTCCGCGCCTCATGCAAAAAGCCCGGGAA
>DAHWHV010000097.1 GCA_027335545.1 Clostridia bacterium | reverse complement strand
ACCTCGCTAGATCATAGTGCGATCCAACCGAGCCCATTCAAAACGACAGATTCTGTCGTTTTGCATTTTCGACTACCAGCTTCATTCATACAGATTCCGTATCAATGAAACTCAGCCCAGCACCAGCCGCAGCACCTCGGCCAGGGCCAGCCGCTCCTTGGCGGACAACCGCTCGCGGGCAGCAAGTGCGGCCTTCCCCTGCCAGGCCCGCGAAGCGGCCAGGACCGTTGCACCAGTCGGCGACAAGCCGACAATGTAGCCGGGGGCACCGTCGCGACGACGACGTAGCAGCCCCTCATCCTCCAAACGTCGCAACGATTGATAAATGGCCTGCTCGCTGACGTTGCGCCGTGCCGCCATCTGCTCAACGGATTCACCGCACTCCACCCCGTGGAGCACGTCCAAATCTGCGGGCGAGGGAATGCCCCGACGCTCCCGGACCATGACGCGCATCACACTCTGCAAGGCACGGATGGTCGTATCGTTCGTGGGTCGGCGCACCTTCTCTTTCGTCTTCGGAGCCTCGCTCTTTGCCATCCTCGATCACCCCTTCGCATATATCATAGGGGTTGGCCCTACCACACAACATGAAGATCTGGTTATGGTTGTTTACTCCATCCGTCCGTTGTAAAGGGAAGCGGCACCTCCCGAGTGGGGTGCCGCCCTATTGGCAACGGGGACAGGGGCGGTCAGCGCAGCAAGTCAAGCGCGGCGTGCCGTGGCGCACATCCACTCTCGGAGCAGGGACCTCGGGTAGATTCGCCTCCGTCCCACACGGAGGTGCGGCACCTGGTCCACCAGCCCCGTCGCGTAGAAAGTTGATCGGTCGATTCCGATGTACCGCGCGGCCTCTTGGGGATTGAGGCCCTCCGACTCTGCCCCCGCCACCTCCACAGCCGCGTCTGTGCGCCGATCCGCTCGCATCCCGCTCTCCTCCTTCAACGCCCGCCCCGTGGGAAGCCTAACCACTTCGGGCTAGCCCATTCTACCAGACGGTGGCCCACGACGGGAGACGTAGCCGGGCCCCGCTGTCCGCCCGTACTGCCGTCTGAGAGTGACGATGTGCTACGCGGGAGTGCCACCAGAGTGCCAGGGCGGCCCCAGGAAGGGAAAAAGCCCCAAGGGGTTTTCCGTTTCCCCTTGGGGCTCTTGGCTTTCGATGGTGGGCGCGGCTGGGATCGAACCAGCGACCTCTCGGATGTGAACCGAGCGCTCTAACCACTGAGCTACGCACCCGCAGCGACGGGAATCAGTATAGCCGGGAGACGCCGTAGCGGGCAAGGACCAGGGCCCCCGGTAAGGGCCCTGCTCATCCCCGCCACGGGCCGCAGTCGCCCCGGCCCCCAGGTCGGGTCCCCGCGCCTCCCCGTCTCAGCCCCCGCGCTCCCCGCGGCGGACCCACTCCTCGGTCACGCGCAGGTACTTGATGGCCTTGCGCAGGTAAGAGAACGCGACGTGCGGCCCTCCGTCGCGGGCGGGGACGACGGAGGGGTACGCGTAGCCGGCCTCCGTCTCCCGATACTCCAGATCGGCCGTCTGCCGGTTGCGGCGGTACGGCCAGGTCCCGCCGCTCCCGTGGGTCCAAGCGGCAGGGCCCCGGGTCGGCTCCGCAGGGAGCGGCGGCTGGCGCGCAACGCCTCAGGCCAGGGGAACGCGCTGGGGGATGTCCCCCCCGACCCCGGGGCCGTGGGGGGCGGTCCGACCGGAGCGCCGCGCCCCGCTTCGGCCCCCCGCCGCGCGGCCTCGGCCGCGCCGGATGCGACCCCCGTGGCCAGCTGATTCCCCGCGCCAACCCAGCCCTCGCCAGCGGGGAAGTCGAAGGGGCGTTGCATCCCGCCCACCTCCTGTCGGTCCGCCGGCGCGCGCCGGCCGACCCCGTCGTCAGTGCTTGCGCGGGGGGCGGGCGGTCCCCGCAGCGCCCCGAACGGGGCGGGGCGCTGCCCACGGCCCCTTCACGCGCCGGGCGCCGGGAAGCGCTCGAGGCCGGTCACGCCCAAGGAGGTCACGGTGCCTCGCTCCGGGTCGATCAGGCGCAGGGCGTGGTTGTTGGTGTCGGCCACCACGAGGGCGCCGTGGGCGGCGGCGATGCCTCCCGGTTCGTGGAAGGCGGCCTCGGGGCCGGGCCCGTCCCCGGAGCCCGGGTTCCCCGTGCCGGCCACGCTCCTGACGCAAAGGGTCGTCGGGTCCAGGCGCTTGACGCGGTGGTTGTAGGAGTCGGCGATATAGAGGGAGCCGCCGTGGGCCGCCACCCCGAGGCAGTGCTGCAGCCGGACGTCTCCGCCCGTCCCGTCGCGGTCGCCAAAGTCGAAGAGCCCCTGCCCGACCAGGGTTCGGACCTCTCCGCTCTCGGGGTCCAGGCGCCGTACCGCGCTCGTTTCGCTGTCGGCGACGTACAGCGCCCCTCCCTCGGCGCAGAGGCCGCTGGGCTGCGCGTACTGGGCGCTGGCGGGTGCCCCGTCAGCCAGACCCTCGCGCCCGCTGCCGGAGAAGGCGCGGCCGCGAGGGTCTGCCGGGGTCCAGAGCGCGATGCGGTGCACCCCGGCCATGGCCACGAAGGCCCGACCCCCCAGGACCGCCACATCCCAGGGAGAGGACCAGAGCGCCCCCTGGGCGCCGTCCCCGGCCAGTGTGCGGACGTGGCCGCTCGCCACATCGATCGCCCGCAGGGCGTGGTTGCCCGTGTCCGCGACGAGGAGGGTGCCGTCGCTCCAGGCGAGGCCCTGCGGGGCGTTGAACCTGGCCTGTGGGGCGGGTCCGTCGACTAGGCCGGCTCCGCCGCCCCCGAAGACGGCCACGGCCCGCCCCTGTCGGTCCAGGAGCACCACCCGGTCGTGCCCCGTGTCGCTGAGGGCATAGCCGTCCGGCGTGCCGACGGCCTTGCCGGGGAAGCGGAGACCGTCGAGGGCCGGTGGTCGGCTGCCGGTCGGCGCCGGCCCGCCCGGGCGGATCGCGCCTGGCTGGACCGGCTGCCACATCGCCTCCACGGCCGCAGCCACGGCCGCGTAGTCGAACTCCCCCTCGTGCCGGCCGATGACCCGCCCGGCCGGGTCGATGAACACCAGGGTGGGCCAGGCCCGCACCGCGTACTCCCGCCAGATGCGGAAGTCGCGGTCGTTGGCGACCGGGTGCTCCACGCCCAGGCGGGCCAGGGCCGCACGCAGCGCGGGCGTCTCGCGCTCGGCGGGGAACTTGGGCGAGTGGATGCCCAGGACGGTCAGCCGGTCGCCGTAGGCGCGTTCGAGCCGCCGCAACTGCGGCAGGACGTGGTGGCAGTTGATTCAGCAGAAGGTCCAGAAGTCCAGGAGGACCAGACGCCCCCGCAACCCTGCCAGTCGCGGCGGCTGGTCGGTCCCGAGCCACTCCACCGCGTCCGGAAACTCCGGGGCCCGGACCCGACCCGTGAAGCCCTCCGCCATGCCGGCCGCCTCCCCGCGCCCGCCGCCCGGGGGTCACGGCGCGGCGGCCCCACCAGAATAGCACGGAGGGCACGGAGAGCACGCCGCCGCCGCCGCAGAGGCCGGGGTCCCCGCCCGCTGGTATGGCGACGCCACGGCGGCGGGAAGCATAGGGGCGGCCCACGAAGCCGGTGGGGGGAGTTACGCCAATGCCGTTCACGGACTCGTTCGATCAATTCAAGGACAGCCTGGGCCACAAGTTGAACCTGGCGCATCACGCGGGGGCGTCGCGGGGCACCATCCTTAACGCGGCCAAGGACTTCAGCGAGTGGTTGGCCGCCAAGGTGGATCCGGGCAATCCGGAGCAGCGGCTCCTGAAGGAACTTTGGCTGGTGGCCGACGAGAATGAGAAGAACGCCCTGGTGAACATGCTGGTCAAGTTCATGGACAAGCAGGGCCAGCCTGCCAACACTGCGGGCAAGCCGCACTGACCCGGCCGGGGGCATCGCGGTCGCCCCGGCCGCGCCCTCGCGGCCCCTCAAGCAGCGGTCGCCGCTCGCTCGGGTGGGGGCCCACGGTGCCCGCCCGAGGCGACCGCCACGTCGCTGTGGTGTTGGGGCCGGCCCCGCTGGCAGGACGCCCCCCGTTGCGGCGCGAAGGGCTTGGCAGGTCGCGGGCGTGGGGCGGGGAGTGGGATGGACGGGCGGGCGAGGGTGCGGTTGCAGGCGGGGAAACAGGGTGCCCTGCGGGCGGGGCGGCCCTGGGTGTACCGGGGGGAGATCGCCCACGTCCAGGGACGGCCCGTGAGCGGCGCGGTCGTCGCGGTCGAGGACGCCGCGGGGGCCTTCTGCGCCTTGGGCTTCTACCACGAGACGAGCGTGCTCGCGGTGCGGGTGCTGAGTCGGCGGGCCGATGCCACTTGCGACGCCGCCTTCTTCCGCGCGCGGCTGGAGGCGGCCTGCGCCCTGAGGCGCAGGCTGGCCGACGACCCCGCGGTCTGCCGCCTCGTCTTCGCCGAGGCCGACGGGCTGCCGGGGGTGATCGCCGACCGCTTCGGCGGGGTGATCGTCCTCTCGACCCTGGTGACCGGCATGGACGCCCGCCGCGACGAACTCGCCGCGGACCTGGCGGATCTGACCGGGGTGCCCCATGTCTTCGAGCGCAACGACGGCCCGGTGCGCCGCCTGGAGGGGCTGCCCGAGCGGGTCGGCCCCCTGCGCGGGGAGCCTCCGGAGGAGGTCGAGATCCGCGAAGGGGCCGTCCGGCTGCGGATCGACCTGCGCCATGGGCAAAAGACCGGGCACTTCCTGGACCAGCGGAGCAACCACCTGGCCTTTGGCGAGGCCGTCTCCCGGCTGCTGACCGCAGGCCCGGTTAGGTTGCTCGACGCGTTCTGCCACACGGGGGGCTTCGGCCTGCAGGGCCTGGCCGCGACGGCGGCGGCCGGCGTGGCCGCCACGGCCACCTTCCTCGATTCGTCCGAGTCGGCCGTGGGGCGAGCCCTCGCCAACGCCGTCCTGAGCGGTCTGGCGGGCGCCACGGGCTTGGTGGGCAACGCCTTCGACGAGTTGCGCTCCCTGGAGGCGGCGGGGGAGCGCTTCGACGCGGTCGTCCTGGACCCACCGGCCTTCGCCCGGGGCCGGTCGCAGCTGGATGCGGCCTACCGCGGATATAAAGAATGCAATCTGCGCGCGATCCGGCTCCTGGCCCCCGAGGGGCTCCTCTGCACCTGCTCCTGCTCCCAACCGGTGGAGGAGGCGATGTTCGCCGGGATGCTGGCCGATGCGGCGGCCGACGCGGGCCGGCGGCTGCGGGTGCTCTGGCGCCGGGGCGCGCCCCCCGACCACCCCGGGCTCCTGGGTGCCGTCGAGACGAGCTACCTGCGCTGCTGGTTGCTCCAGGCCGTGGATTGATGGCGATCCCGCAGTGGCGTGCAAGCGGTTGTGGGCGAGTATGGTACACTCGCCTCGCGCGGGGGGCCCTGGGCGGCCTTCCCAGCGCGTATGGCTGCGGGGTGAAGGTCTGTTGGAAGCGGCGCTGCTGGCGAACGCAAGTTGGTTGGGCATGGTGCTCGGCCCCCCGCGCATCTACCCACCCCTGCCCTGGGTGTGCATCTTCGCATTGGAGACCATGGAGTGGGTGTTCGTCCTCTACACCCTGTACACGGTGGTCATCCCGGCCGCGGGGCTCTGGACGCGCGACCGGGCCCGGCCCGTCCCCCCGGCCTCGCGCTTCGCCATCGTCGTCCCGGCGCACAACGAGGAGCGCGTGCTGGCGAATCTCGTGGAGTCATGCCGTGCCCTGCACTATCCCGCGCAGCTCTTCGACATCTATGTCGTGGCGGATAACTGCGACGACGGCACCGCGGAGGTCGCCAGCGCCGCAGGAGCCCTGGTGATCCAGCGGGAGAATCGCCAGGAGCGCGGCAAGGGGTACGCGCTCGACTACGCCTTCCGCATCCTGCAGGCGGGGCGGCGCCGCTATGACGCCTACGTCGTCTTCGACGCCGACAACCTGGTCCATCCGGATTTCCTCTCCGTGATGAACTACCACCTCCGCCGCGGCGATCGGGTCATCCAGGGGCGGATGGACGCCAAGAACCCCACCGACACCTGGGTCTCGGGAACCTTCGGCATGTCGGTCTGGGTCAGCAATCGTTTCTGGTTCCTGGCCAAGCACAACCTCGGCTTCTCCTCCGTCCTGGGGGGGACCGGCATGTGCATCGCCGCCGATCTGATCCGCGAAATCGGCTGGGGTGCCACCTCCTTCACCGAGGACCTCGAGTTCACGATGAAGGCGTTGCTGCGCGGAACCAAGACCGTCTGGGCGCACGATGCCATCTGCTACGACGAGAAGGTGCAGACCTTCGCCGCCTCCTGGCGCCAGCGCAAGCGCTGGGTCCAGGGGCAGTCGACGGTGGCCCGCATGTACATCGGCCCGATGCTCTGGCGCGGCCTGACCGAGGGCAATCCCCTCTTCATCGAGGCGGCCTTCCAGCTCTTCAACCCCTTCTTCCTCCTGCTCGGCACCTTCCTGATGGCCTGTGGCTACTTCATCCCAGGCGAGTTCATGGTCGACCCCATGCTGCACCACCTGGCGTCCTCCGGTTTCTGGGTCTTCCTGATGTGCGTCGAGTACGCCATGCCGGTCGCCGCCACCCTCATCGACCGCGGGCCCTGGCGGACCCTGCTGTACCTGCCCCTGTACCCCGTCTTCCTGAACTCCTGGCTGCCCCTGACCTGGGTGGGCGTCTTCGGCCCGCGGCCCAAGCACTGGACCCACACCGAGCACACCCGGGCGATGGCCTACAGCGAACTGCTGGCCCTCCGGGCCGAGCGGCGCTAGCGGTGGCCGGAGGCGGGTCGCGCGGAGTCCCGGCGCACGCCGAGCGCCCCCTGCCGGCTCCGGTGGGGCCGCTGGGCCTGCTGGCCACCTTTGTCGGGGCCCAGGTCTGCGGCGGCCTGTTGATCGGCTTGGTGCTCGGCGTGGCGGGCGCCCAGGGCAGGGGACTGAGCAACTGGGCGGTGCGCCTCACCTACGACCTCTCCTCGCTCCTGCTGTTGGCGGCGACCCTCCTGGCGTTGCGCCTGGCTCGCCTGCGCGCTGGGGCTCTCGCCGGGCTGTGGCGCTGGCCGGGGACCGGCGCCCTCCTGCTGGGCCTGGGCGCCGGCTTGGTGCTCAAGGTGGGGGGGGACGTGGCCGCCGTCCTGCAGGCGCCGCTGCTCGGGGCCGTGCGCGGCAACAACCCCCTGGTGCTGCATCCCACCGCTTTCGCCAGCCCCCTGCTGATCGCCGGGTTGGTCGTGGCGGTTGTGGTGGTGGCACCTGTGGCCGAGGAACTCTTCTTCCGGGGTCTGCTCTACGGGTGGCTTCGCACTCGCCTGCCCGTGCCGGCGGCGGTGGCCATCGCGGCGGGGCTCTTCTCGGTCGCCCACTTCCAACTGGGGTTGTTGCTGCCGCTGGCCGTGGTCGGCGCCGGGCTCTGCCTCCTGTACGAACGCTCGCGGTCGCTCTGGCTGCCGGCTGCCGCCCATGCCGCGGTCAACGCGGGCTCCCTCCTGCTCGCCCTCTGGCTGCGGTGAGGCTCGGGCCCCCCGGTCCACGCGCCGCCGCCGGGGGTGGACCGCCGTGGCGGCCAGGTGACTGCGGCAGCCCTAGGCGGCACCGGTCGCCGGGGGGAGCCGCGGAGGAGCGCACCGACCGCCGCCGAATGCGCCAAGGGGAGGCGATCCCATGCCGACGGTCGGCGAGGTGGCCGCGCTGTTGGACGGACTGTGGCCGCCGGACTGGGCGGAGCCCTGGGACAACGTGGGCCTGCTGGCGGGGGACCGCACCGCACCGGTCCGTCGCTGCCTCTGTGCGCTGGACGCCGACTCCCGCAACGTGGCCGCAGCCGCGGCCGCCGGCGCCGAGTTGCTGGTCAGCCACCACCCGCTCCCCTTTCGCCCCCTGCGGCGCCTCCTGGCGCAGGACCCGGTCGGCGCCGGCCTGCTGCTGGCGGCGAGCCGCGGGGTGGCCCTGTATGCCGCGCACACGAATCTGGACGTTCACCCGGCCGGGGTCAGTCAGGCCTTGGCCGCCGCGCTCGGCCTCGAAGGGGCCGAGGTGCTGCGGGTGACGGGGCGGGAGGTCCTGCACAAGCTGGTGGTGTTCGTCCCCGGCGGGCACGAGGAGGCGGTGCTCGACGCCCTAGCCGGCGCCGGCGCCGGCCACCTCGGCCGGTACAGCCACTGCAGCTTCGCCGCCCTGGGCACCGGGACGTTCCGGCCCCTGGCCGGGGCGCAGCCCTTCGTCGGGCGCATCGGCACCCTGGAACGGCAGGCGGAGTCCCGACTCGAGGTGCTGGTCCCCGACCGCAGCCGGGAGGCGGCGATCGCCGCCATGCTGCGCGCCCACCCCTATGAAGAGGTGGCCTTCGACCTGATCCGGCTGGAGAACGCCGGTCCGGCCCGGGGGCTCGGGGTCGTGGGCACCCTGGCTCGCCCACTGCCGCTGGCCAGCTTCGCGGCCACGGTGGCCAGGCGACTCCATGCGCCGGCCGCCCGCTACGCCGGAGACCCCCGGCGGCTGGTGCAGCGGGTGGCCGTGTGCGGCGGGGCCGGCGCGGAACTGGCCGAAGAGGCGCGGGCCGCGCGGGCCGAGGTGCTGGTGACCGCCGACGTGCGCTACCACGAGGCCCGGGCCATGGAGGCGATGGGGCTGGGCCTCGTGGATCCCGGCCACCAGGCGACGGAGCTGCCGGTGGTGCCGCTCATGGCGGATGCCTTGCGGGCGGCCCTGCGCCAGGCGGGGGCGGAGGTCGAGGTCGCCCTGGAGTCGGACCCGCCCGACGTCTGGCGACGGGTCGGCGGGGCGGGGTAGGCGGTCGCCGCAAGAGTCCCCTCTTGCGGCGACCGCCTCCGGATCTGGTGCCTCACGCGTACATCCGGGGACCGTCCCTTGTGGCCTTCCTGCTCCCTGGGCCTTTTGGCATGGGCGCCCTGGATCGAGGGAGACCCAAGCGGCTGAAGGGCACCCCCGGGGACGGCCGCCTGCCCGGGGCCCGAGGCCCCCAGGCCTGCGTCGTCCGGCCCAACGGCGACTCCGTTGGGGCCTCCCGTTGGCCAAGCCGACGGGGCCGTCCGTGGAGGGCTGGGTGCCGCCGCGGGGCGCCGCCAGCGCCGGGCCTTTCCGAGTGGCTTCCGGTAAGTGGCTTCCCGAGCGCCTTCCCGGAAGTGCCTTCCCGCAAGATTCCCGCTGGGGGCGGTCGGCATGGATTGGCCCGCGGAACTGGTGAAGGCGCTCGACCTGCAGGTCGTGGATCGGGAACTGGACTCCCTGCGGTCCGAGCGTCAGGGCCTGCTGGCGGACGCGCGCGAGGCCCGGCTGCGCCAGACGATCGCGGGGTGGCGCCACCGCTTGCGGGCGGCGGAGGAGGGCTTGGCGGGCGCGCAGCGCCGTCAGCGTCTGGCCGAAATCGAGCGGCAGGCCCAGGACGCCGAGCGCGAGCGCGCGAACCGCCGCCTGTACGGGGGGGAGGTGCGCAACGCGCGCGACCTGGAGGGCTTGGAGAAGAACATCGCGGGCCTCTCCGCCAAGATCTCGGAGCTGGAGACCGCCATCCTCGAGGCGATGGAGCAGGCCGACACGCTGCGCGTGGAGTTGGCGGCCGCCCAGGAGGGGCTGCAGGGGGCCGAGGCGGAGTTGCGTCGTCTCAGCGCGGCGAGCCGCGTGCGCATCGCCGCGATCGACCAGGGCCTCCCGGTCCTGGAGGCGCGGCGCACGCGGCTCGCCGGCCGGATCGAGGGGGCGGTGCTGCGGGAATACGAACGGCGCCGCCAGCGACTGGGTGGGGTGGCCGTGGCAGATGCCGCGGGGGCCCGCTGTGGGGCCTGCGGCCTGGAACTGCCCGCGTTGGTCCAGAGCCGGTTGCGCCAGGCGGAGCGGCCGGTGGCCTGTGAGAATTGCGGCCGCCTGCTGGTGGAGGCGTGAGGACGCGCGAGGGTGGTGGAGGGGTGGGCCCGACGGGGGGCGAGAGCGGGGGGGGCCTGCGTGTCCGCACGGACGGGGCAAGCCGGGGCAATCCCGGGCACGCGGGCATCGGGGTGGTCATCGAGCGGGTCGCCGACGGGGCGGTGGTCGAGGAGATCGCCGAGTACCTCGGTCGCGAGACCAACAATGTGGCCGAATACCGGGCCCTGGTGGCGGGCCTGACGCGGGCCCTGGAACTGGGTGCGGCCGCGGTCGAGGTCGTCAGCGACAGCGAATTGATGGTGCGCCAGATCCAGGGGACCTACCAGGTCCGAAACCCCGGGCTGCTGCCGCTGTTTGCGCAGGTGCGCTCCTTGCGGGGACGCTTCCCGGGTGGGTTCCGCATCGGCCACACGCTGCGGGGGGGGAACGCGCGGGCCGACGAGTTGGCCAACGCCGCCATCGATCGCGCCCTGGGGCGCGGCTCGGGCTCCGTGGTGCCGCGCGCGCCGGTGACCGGAGGCCCCACGGCGGGGGCGATCGCCTCGGCCGGTGAGGGCGGGGGGGCAGCCGACCCGGGGATCGACGTACGCGCGGAGGCGGCCCGGATCGCCCCTGGGGAGTCCCATCCCGTGGGGGGCGGACTACGCGTGGTGCGCCTGGGGCCCGGTCAGACGCGGGTGAGTGGTTGGGTCCTGGTGTTGGGCGGGGCGATCGAGGTGGGAGGGCGGCGCGTCGTCGAGGGCCAAGCCCGGAGGGGCGGAGTCCGTTACCGCGCCGCTGGCCCGGAGGATGCCGTGCTTTTGGAGAGCGACTCCGCGGAGTGAGTGGGCCCGCCGCCCGCGGCGGCCGCCGGGCTGGGCTAGGGGCCCGCCCCGTGTGCCCGTCCAGGGCCGGCGGGCGGTTTCGGTGTGGCGAGGGGCCGTGCCCGCGGGGGGCCGGGGTGTGGGCCGGCCAAGGGATGGGGCAGGGGCGGGCCGGGGCGCCGTCCACAACGGAGGCTGCCCGTGGTATGCTGACGTGTCGCGACCCGGTCAGGCGATCGCGGGCGCCCGGCGCGAGTCGGCGCGTCCGAGGAAAGTCCGAACAGCACAGGGCAGGGTGCCGGGTAACGCCCGGCGAGGGTGACCTCAGGGAAAGTGCAACAGAAATCAGACCGCCGCACCGGCCCGCTTCGAGCGGGCGGGGTTTGGCCCGCGGTGCGGTAAGGGTGAAACGGTGCGGTAAGAGCGCACCGGCGGCCGGGTAACCGGTCCGCCAGGCAAACCCCACCCGCTGCAAGGCCGAATAGGGGAGGGTCGAGGCGGCCCGCTGACCTCCCGGGTTGGCCGCTGGAGGCGCCGGGCGACCGGTGCCCTAGAGAAATGATCGCCCAACGACAGAATTCGGCTTACCGACCGGGTCGCGACCGTCGTAGGCAGGGCAGGGCAGGGCAGGGCAGGGCAGGGCAGGGCAGGGGCCGACCGGACCAGACGCCTTCGGGCTCAACGGTTCGCAGGCCTCCGCCGGATCCCTGCCTGCGGCGTTTCCGGCGCTCTGCCCCGCCGGTGGCGAACGGTGCCAGGGGGTGCGGCGGA
>DAHWHV010000115.1 GCA_027335545.1 Clostridia bacterium | reverse complement strand
TGCGCCGCGCGCGGCGCCAGGGTGCCACGCGCGGATCGGCCAGTGCCGTCCGGACGCGGGCCGAGGGCGGTGGGCCAGGCGGCGGCGCCGTCCTAGCCCACCGCCACCCGGCGCAACGGCGCGAAGCGCTTCAGCAGGGTGGAGTTGGTGGTCACGGAGACCGAGCTCAGGGCCATGGCGGCACCCGCGAGGATGGGGTCCAGGTGGCCCAGGGCCGCGAGCGGGATGCCCACGCAGTTGTAGACCAGGGCCCACACCAGGTTCTGGCGGATCTTGCTCAGGGTGGCGCGGCTGAGGTCGATCGCGCCCACCACGCCCCGCAGGTCCCCCCGCAGCAGCGTGATGTCCGCCGTCTCCATGGCCACGTCGGTGCCGGTCCCCATCGCCAGGCTGACATCCGCGGTGGCCAGCGCCGGCGCGTCATTGATGCCGTCCCCGACCATGGCCACGCGCGCGCCGCCCGCCTGGAGTTCCCGCACCCGCGCCGCCTTGTCCGTGGGGGCCACCTCGGCCCAGACGTGGTCGGCGGCAACCCCCACCGCCGCGGCGATGGCCTGCGCCGTCCGCCGGTTGTCCCCCGTGATCAGCCAGACGTCGATCCCCATCGCGCGCAGGGCCGCCACCACCGCGGGCGCCTCGGGCCGCAGCGTGTCGGCGACGGCCAGCGCGCCGAGCAGCCGCCCCCCCAGGGCGACCAGGACCGCGGTCTTGCCTTCGGCCTCCAGGCGCCCCAGGGCCTCGGCGGCCGGGGCCGGGTCGATGCCCTCCCCCGCCAGCAGCCGGGCCTGGCCGATCCACACCGTCCGGCCGCCGACCTCACCGCGGATGCCGTGGCCGACGAGCGCCTCCACCCCCTGCGCCGGCGGCGGGGTCAGCCCCTCCCGCCCCGCCGCCTCCACGACGGCCCGGCCGACGGGGTGCTCGGAGTGGGCCTCCACAGCGGCCGCGAGGCGCAGGACGTCGGCCCGGCCGGCCCCCCCGAACGGGAGGACATCGGTCACCCTGGGCTCGCCGCGGGTGATCGTCCCCGTCTTGTCGAAGGCCACGGCGGTGACCCGGCCGGCCGCCTCCAGGTGCTCGCCCCCGCGGAAGAGGATGCCGTGCTCCGCCCCCAGACCCGTCCCCACCATGATGGCCGTCGGCGTGGCCAGGCCGAGGGCACAGGGGCAGGAGACGACCAGGACCGCCGTGGCGGCCAACAGGGCCGCCGTGAAGTCGCCCGTCCCCAGGGACCAGCCCAGGAACGTCAGCAGGGCAACCCCGATGACCGCGGGGACGAAGTAGTTGGAGAGCACGTCGGCGATCCGCTGGATGGGGGCCTTGCCCCCCTGGGCCTGCTCCACCGCGCGCACGATCTGCGCCAGGACGGTGTCCCGGCCGACGCGCATCGCGCGGAAGGTGAACGCACCCGCGGCGTTGAGGCTCCCGCCCACGACGGCGTCGCCCACCCCCTTGTCCACCGGCAGGCTCTCGCCGCTGAGCATCGACTCATCGACGCTGGAACGCCCCTCCACCACCTCGCCGTCCACGGGCAGCCGCTCCCCGGGCCGGACGATGACGAGGTCGCCGACCCGCACCGCGGCCAGGGGGACATCCTCGGGGACCCCGGCGCGCAGGACGCGCGCCGTCCTGGCCCGCAGGCCCAGCAACCGGCCGATCGCCGCCGAGGTGCGGCCCTTGGCGATGGCCTCCAGGTACTTCCCGAGCAGGACCAACGTGATGAGCAGGGCACTGGTCTCGAAGTAGGTGCCGCGGACGCCGGACCCGGGGCCCAGCAGCACCCCCGCCACGCTGTACACGTAGGCGGCGGAGGTCCCCAGCGCCACCAGCACGGACATGTTGGCGCTGCCGCCGCGCAGGTTGAAGTAGGCGTCCCGGTAGAAGGTCCAGCCGGCGACGAACTGCACCGGCGTGGCCAGCGCCAGCCCGAGCCAGCCGTTCTCCAGGAGCGCCGTCAGGCGACTGCCGGGGGCCAGCACGTGCCCCACCATCCCGGCCAGCAGCGGCAGGGACAGCAGGGCGCCCAGCAGCATCCGGTCGCGCCAGTGGCGCACCTCGCGCGCGCGCAGCGCGGCGCCGCCGTCCTCCCCCCCGTCCCCGTCCAGGGGCTGGGCGCGATAGCCCGCGACCTCCACGGCCTCCACCAGTTCCGCCACCTCGACCACCCCGTCCCAGTGGCGGACCAGCGCCTCGCCCGTGGAGAGGTTCACCGTCGCCCCCAGCACCCCGGGGACACCCGCCAGCGCCCGCTCCAGCCGTTGCACGCAGGAGGCGCAGGTGATCCCGAGGATGCCCAGGCGGCTGGTCGCCTCGGGCACGTCGTAGCCGAGGTTGCGGATGCCACCGACCAGCGCGGCCAGACCGACCCGGCCCGGGTCGAAGGCCACGGTGGCCCGCTCGCTGGCCAGGTTGACGGAGGCCTCCAGCACCCCCTGGGTGCGGCGCAGGCCGCGCTCGATCCGGGCGGCGCAGGAGCCGCAGGTCATGCCGGCCACCGGCAGGACCGCCTGCCTGGCGGCCGGGTCCGCGGCCCGGGCCTCGCGCCCCGTCTCGGTCGGGCTCATGCGGCACCGTTCCTCTCCTCGGCGCGCCCACTCAGCGGGAGAACTGCGCGATGACCTCCAGCAACTCCGTGACGGCCCGTTCCCCGTCCCCGCTCTGCAGGGCCGCGGCCACGCAGCCGCGCACGTGGGTGTCCAGCAGGGAGTGGCCGACGGCGCTGACCGCGGAGCGGATCGCCGCCAACTGCACCAGGACGTCGACGCAGTAGCGGTCCTCCTCCACCATGCGCTGCACGCCGCGCACCTGACCCTCGATCTTGCGCAGGCGTTGCAGCAGCGCCGTGTTGTCGCGCCGGTAGCGGCTCTCGGTCCCCGGCCCCTCGGCCATCCCTATGCCCACCTAACTGCCATACCCCCGTAGGGTACTGAAAGCGTACGGGGCGGGTGCGGCCGTGTCAAGGGCCCCGCCGGGACCGGCCG
>DAHWHV010000085.1 GCA_027335545.1 Clostridia bacterium | reverse complement strand
CAGGGCCCTCTCCAGGGCCTCCCCCGTGGCCGCGGCGTGCACCGCCCCGCCGATGTCCGTCGCCAGACGCAGCGCGCGCTCCCGCGTCCGGTTAACCACGTCGACCCGCGCGGCGCCGCCCGCGGACAGCGCCGCGGCGATCGCCCGCGCCGCCCCGCCAGCGCCCAGCAACACGACGCGCGCGTCCGCGGGGCGCCAGCCGACCTCGGCCTCCAGGGCGCGCAGGAGGCCGCGGCCATCGGTCGTGTCGGCGTAGACCTCGCCGTCGGGGCGGAAGGCCAGGGTATTGGCGGAACCGGTCAGGGCCGCCTCGGCGCTGCGGCGTCGGGCCAGGGCACAGCCGGCCTCCTTGAGGGGGACGGTCAGGTTGCAGCCGTGCGCCCCCAGCGCCGCCAGGCCCGCCACCGCCCGCGGCAGCCGCGCCACGGACACCTCGCAGGCCCCGTAGCGCCCGGGCCGCCCGGTCGCGGCGAAGCCGGCTGCGTGCATCGCCGGCGAGAGGCTGTGCCCGACCGGCTGGCCCAGGACGCACAGCCAGGGGACGACCGCGGGCCGCGCCGCACCGGCGGACACGGGCCCCGGGGGGGAGAAGTCGCCGGCCAGCTGCGCCCAGGGGAAGCGTTGCACCCGCTCCAGTTCGCCGGCCCACCGCGCGCGCTGCGACGGCGCCGGGCCTGCCGCCGCCTCCCAGGCGGCGAAAAACGCCGGAGCAGGCAGCCCGCTCTCCGGGCGCACGACCAGGGCCGTCAGGTCCGGCCAGCAACGGGCCAGACAGCGGGTCCGGATGCGCGCCAGCAGGTCCGCCGCCGGCCCGGCGCCCCCCTGCCGAGCGGCCCAGGCCGGCTCCTCCAGCGTCTCGCGTCGGGCCGCCAGGGCCATCAGGGCCTCGGCGGCGGCGACCAGGGCCTGCTCGTCCATCGGCACCTGGTGGGCATCCTGTGTACGAACCGATCCCTCGGTGTTCCACACGCCTGCCCGACCAGGCTTTCGCCCCTTTCGGCCTTCTGATTTGCCCCTCGCGGGGCGACAGGCGGACTTCGGGCGCTGCGCCGCTCACGTCGGGACTCCCACGGGGCGGCGTCCCCGGCCTACCCTCCGTCACCACGCTGCGCCCGCCCAGGACGCCGAACCACTCGGGCGGCGGCCCGCCACTACCCCGGCAGGCTCGGGCCGCTGGCGGGAGCCGCCGGCTCCCACCAGCGGCCCAGCGCCCCCCGGCGACGCAACCGCCACAGCCACAGCCGCTCCACCAAGCGCACGAGGCGCGTCGCGGGGAACTCCCGCCGCCCCAGGGGATGGACGAGAATCGTCAAGAGACCCGCGCGGTTGCCCCCAAGGATGTCCGTGAACACCTGGTCTCCCACGACGGCGATCTGCCCCTCGGCGACCCCGAGCCGTTCCTGGGCCCGACGGTAGGCCCCACGCCCCGGCTTCCCGGCGTTGGCGATCCAGGGCAGATCGGCCCCCAGCAGCGCGCAGAAGCGGCGCACCCGTTCCGGGCCGTTGTTGGAGACGATGCACACCTCGATGCCCGCCTCGCGCACCCGGCGCAGCCACTCGGCGACCCCGGGGGCGCAGGTCGTGTCATTCCAGTGCGACAGGGTGTTGTCCAGATCGACGATCAGGGCGCGGATGCCGCGGGCCAGGAGGGCCTGCGGGGGGATCTCCGTCACACCGGTCGCCACGGCCCCAGGAATCAGCAGGCGCCCCAGGTCCAGTGACCGCACCCCCCTCGCACCGCAGGCACGCCCGCGGCGCGGCCGGGCGGTGAGCCCGTCCCGGCCCCGGCCATTCTACCATCGTACCTGCCGCCGCGGCGCCGCCCGGGCCCGAGCGCGGCGGCCGCCGCGCTACTCCCCCACCGCGGCGAGGTGCTGGCGCAAAAACTGCGTGAGCGCGTGGTTACAGGTCATGTGCAAGTCCTCGACCACCCCGTAGTCCCGGGAGGGAATCACGATGGCGAGGTCGGCCAGAGCCCGCAGCCGCCCCCCCGCCGCGCCCACCAGCGCGACCAGGCGCGCCCCCTGGGCCCGGCCCACGCCGAACGCCCGCACCAGGTTCTCGGAGTCCCCCGACACCGAGAGGGCCACCACGAGGTCGCCCGGCCGCGCCCAGTTGCGCAACTGCTCGGCCAGGGCGTCGGCGTAGGATACGTCGTTGCCCAGGGCGGTGTGCCAGCTCACCTGCTCCGTCGGGGCCAAGACGGCGAACCGCCGCCGACCCTCGACCGCGGCCCCCTTCCCGAAGTCGCAGGCCCAGTGGGAGGCGGAGGCCGCGGAGCCCCCGTTGCCGAGGACGAAGAGCCGACCGCCCCCGCGCCGCGTCTCCTCCAACCACCCCAGCAGGCGCTCCAGCGCCTCCAGCGGCAGGGCCGCACGGGCCCGATCGAACTCAGCGTTATAGGCCGCGAAATACTGCGCGAAGCCCTCCACCAGCGAGCCCCCTTCGATCCGTCTCCCAGCGCCGCCCACCCTGGGGCCGGGCGTCCACGGCCGGCAGGCGTCCCCTCCTGCCGCGGCCACCCGGCCGGCCTCACGCCAGCCCCGCCCCGGACTCCCCCGCCGCCCCCAGGGCCGCCAGCGTCCCGGCACCCAGGAGCGCCGCATCGTAGCCCACCGCCGACGGGACGACGCTCACCTGGCGCGTGGAGCCAAGGAGCACGCGTTCCCGCATGGCGGCCTGCACGGCGGGGAGTTCGCTGCGCAGGGACTCCATCACCCCGCCGCCGAGGACCAGCAGTCGGGGATCCAGGAGGTTGCAGACCAGGGCCAGCCCGCGACCGAGGTCCCTGGCCACCCCCGCGACCACCTCCCGGGCCCGCGCGTCGCCCCGCTCGGCCGCCGCGAACACCCCGGCGGCGTCCCCTTGGGCGGCCTCCCCCCAGGCGGCGGGGCCCGCCGTGGCGGCGAAGCGCGCGGCGATGGCCGGACCGCTGACCAGAGCCTGGAGGCAACCGTGCCGCCCGCAGCGACACAACGGACCGCCCTCGTCCAGCACGAGGTGGCCCACCTCGCCCGCCAGGCCGCCGGACCCCGCGTACGGCCGGCCGCCCAGGCAGAGCGCGCCGCCCACCCCCGTGCTGATCTGGACCCAGACGAAGTCGGCCACGCCGCGCGCCACGCCCCACCGCGACTCGGCCAAGCAGCAGCAGCGGACGTCGTTATCCAGGCGCACCGGTAGGCCGAGACGGGCCGAGAGCTCGGCGGCCAGGGGTACGTCCCGCCAGGGCCAATCGAAGACGCGATGCAGCATCCCGGTCTGTGCGTCGGCGGGCCCCGGCGCCGCCAGGCCCACCCCGACGACCGCGCCGCCCGGGCCGCCCGCCTGGGCCAGCAGGGCCCGCCACCGTTCCGCCAGGAGGTCACAGAAGGCCCCGGGGGCCGGCCGTTCCGGCGTCGGGAAGCGCAGGCGGGCCCCGATGCGCCCGTCACCAGCGATCAGCGCCATCGCCGTCTTGGTGCCCCCGCAATCGATCGCCCCAAACCAAGGCCCCATCCCCGCGCCTCCCAGGGGGCCCGGTCCGGGCCCCGGATGGCATCTTCGCCGTGGCGGGGGACTCTCCCGCCTCCGGGGGACCGTTGCAGGGTGGCGTCCCTCCGGAGGGGGCCCTTCGGCCAGAAGGCCCACGGGGCGAGGTCCTGGTGGCCGCGTCGGCGGTCCGCCTCGGCCAGTTGGGGCTCGCGGCAGAAGGGCCGCGAGACAGCGGCCGCCCCGAACCACGCGTGGCCGGCGGGTGCGTCGCCGACGTAGGCCGCGACTTGGGCCCGCGGCGGGAGACGGTTGTGGCCCAAGCACTTCGCGGAGAATGACTGCACCCTGGGGGCCGTCGCGGCCCCCGGGGGGTTGGTGGGGCGCGGACTCTCTACTGACCCAGGTCGCGCCGGACATCGGCATCGATCTTGCTCATGGCCCGCTTCTCGATGGACCCCGTGGCCGCGGCCAGTTCCACGTA
>DAHWHV010000084.1 GCA_027335545.1 Clostridia bacterium | reverse complement strand
CCTCCCGGCGTCCACGTCGCACACCGCGACCAGGTCCAACCGCTCCGACTTCACCGCCCACGCCCCGTGGGCGCTGGTACCCCGACCACCGCAGCCGATGAGGACGACTCGGACCGCCATCGGTTTCCCTCCTTCGCCGCCTTCGCGCTCCCACACCGAGGCCCACTGGGCCGGCGGCGCGGCGCGGGGGTGGGGCGGGTACCCCCACCCCTGCGGCCCGACCGCCGAACCCCGGCCCTGGCAACCTTGCCGACAGGCCCCACCCCGGGTGCGGCAGACCCAAGGCGCCGTGGGCGCCGGGCCCAGACCGCGCCCACCCGGTCGCGGTCCCCGGGGCCGGAGCGCCAACGGCCGGCCGCGGCGGCGCGGGACGCGCTACCCTGCGCCGGCCGGCCGCGGAAACGCCTCCCCACCCTGCTCGGACGCCAGGACCCACGGGTCGGCCGTCGCCTGGCGGAAGGCCTGCACCTTGGCCCGCATCTCGGCGGCGGCCCCGGCCAGGGCGGGGTCGCCGATCCGGTTCTCGGCCTCCACGGGGTCGCGTTCCACATCGAAGAGGGCCTCGGCGTCGTGGTGCAGGCAGCGCGCCGTCGGCCGACGGCCCAGCATGGCGATGCCCTCGGCGCGCACGGCCCTCCAGGTGGGTGAGGCCCAGAGGTCGCTGGGCAGGGGCATCGTCAGTTCCGGGAACAGGGTGCGCACGTACTTGTAGCGCCGGGCCCGCAACGCACGGTACGGGAAGTAGTTGGTGACCTCGTGGAAGGTGTGTGAGAAGTAGGTCTCCTCCCAGCCCCGCGGGTGCGCCTCCCCCAGCACCGGCAGGAAGGAGCGCTCCGGCAGCCCCTCCGGGGCCTGCACGCCACACCAATCGAACACGGTGGGGGCAAGGTTGCACCAGTTGACCAGGGCGTCGTTGACGACCCCTCCACGACCCCGCTCCGGGTGGCGCACGACCAGGGGGCAGTGGTGGCCGGAATCGAAGGGCGACGCCTTCGCCCCCGGGAAGGGCATGCCGTGGTCGCTCAGGCAGAGCACCAGCGTCTCCCCCGCCCGGCCGCTCCGCTCCAAGGCGGCCAGGACCAGGCCGATGCCGGTGTCCAGGCGGGAGATGGCCTGGTAGTACTGGGCCAACTCGGCCCGCACTGCCGGGATGTCCGGCAGGAACGGGGGGACGACGACGTCCTCGGGGGCGTAGCGGACCTCCGTCACGCCGGGGTGGGGGCGTGCGTTGTCGAAGTCGCGGTGGGGGTCGGCGAAGCCGACGTGGAGGTAGAACGGCCGCCCGCGCACCGCCGCAAGGAACCCCTCGGCCCGCCCCGCGATCGCCGTCACGTCGCGGCCACCCACCGCCGGAGCGAAATCCCAGGGGTCGACCTCGGGCGGCTCCACGTGCAGCTTGCCGACGACACCGGTGAGGAAGCCGTTCTCCCGCAACACGCGCGGCACCGAGCGGACCTGACGGCGCGTGCGGAAGGCGTGCACGCCGTGGCTGTGCCCGTACTGGCCGGGGGTGTGGCTATAGAGGCTGGT
>DAHWHV010000074.1 GCA_027335545.1 Clostridia bacterium | reverse complement strand
CGCACCAGGCGCCCGGCCGCGATGTTCCGCAGGTGCAGGAACACATCGAAACGGTCCGGCCGCTCCGGATGGTCGACGGCCGACAGGTCCGCGAAGTAATCGAACCCCTGGGCCTTGAGGGCGGCCGCCGCCGCCCACCAGAGCGGGGCCCGCACGGCCAGGGTCGGGACATCGGCGTCGCCGTCTCCGCCGGGCAACCCGAGGACCGTCGTGGCCTCGTCCCCGACGGCCGCCCGCGCGGCCGCCATCCATTCGGGCAAGGCGGGCAAGGCGGGCAAGGCGGGCGGGGCGGCAGGGGCGGGGGTCGGCTCTGCGCCGGCCACCGCAGCCGGGGCTGCCGCCTTCGGCTCCTCAGGCACGGCCACCCACCACCCCGACCGGCGCGGGCCGGCCCACGCCGCGCCCCTCGCCGCGGGCGATGCGCTCCTGCAACGAGACCAGCGCCTGCAGCACGGCCTCGGGCGTGGGGGGGCATCCCGGCACGTAGACGTCCACCGGCAGGATCTGGTCGACCCCCTGGACGACGGCGTAGTTGTTGAAGGTGCCGCCGGAGGAGGCGCACGCCCCCATCGACATGACCCACTTGGGGTCGGACATCTGCTCATAGAGTTGACGCAGCACGGGCACCATCTTGTGGCAGACCCGTCCCGAAACGATCATCAGGTCGGCCTGGCGGGGCGAGCCGCGGAAGACCTCAGCCCCGAAGCGGGCTGCGTCGAAGCGCGGCGTGACCAGGGCCATCATCTCGATGGCGCAGCAGGCCAGCCCCATGGTCAGCGGCCAGAGGGAGTTGCGCTGCGCCCAGCGCGTCATCTGGTCCAGGGAGGTCAGGACGAAAGGGACGTTGTCCTCGCCGCTCATCGCCACTCCAGGCCCCCCTTCTTCCAGACGTAGGCGTAGCCGATGGCCAGGACGACCGCGAACACGGCCATGTCCGCGAGGCCCCGGCCCCCGAGCGCCCGGAGGCGCAAGGCCCACGGGTAGAAGGCGATGGCCTCCACGTCCAGGATGACGAAAAGCATCGCGACCAGGTAGAAGCGGATCGGGAAACGGGGCCCCAGGCCCGGCTCCGCGGTGACGCCGCACTCGTACGGGCGGAGTTGGGCCGCGCTACGCCGGGCCGCCCGCAGGCGACCGATGCTGCCGGTGATCAGCACCACGATGACGGCGGCCACCCCGAGATAGAGCGCCACGGCCTGATAGGCCTGCATCCTCTGCCCCCCCTCGGCGGACCGCGAACCGGGAGGCCGTGCGCCGTCCCTCCACCGTCCACCGCTGTGCTGGGGCGTTTCGACGGAGGTCGGGGGATACCTTGTGCTTTTTGTCACAATGTTGCGGGAAGCCCGGAAAATCTCGGCGCGGTCGGTAGGCGGTGAGCGGGCCGGGGGCGGGGCGGATCAGGGGCCCGGTGGGTGGCGCTCTCCCCCCCGGTGGACGAACGGGAGGGGAGCGGGAGGGGGGCGGGAAGGGAGCGGGAGGGAAACGGGAGGCAAACCAACGGCCCACAGGCTCGGGTCGCCCGCGGGCCGCGCGCTGCAAAGCTTGGAGCGGGAAACGGGATTTGAACCCGCGACCTTCTGCATGGCAAGCAGACGCTCTACCCCTGAGCTATTCCCGCGAATCCATGGTGCGGGCGGAGAGACTCGAACTCTCAAGGGCTTGCGCCCACCAGCTCCTAAGGCTGACGCGTCTGCCGTTCCGCCACGCCCGCCGGCACCGCGCGAGCGGATTATACATGGGGCCCCCGCTCGGGCGCAAGCGGGGAGTGGCGTGGTCGAGTGGGCAGGTGGTGGGCGCCCCGCTCAACCTCGCCCCGGCAGGCGCACCTCCGCGCGCCGCTCCGGCGGCGGCACGTCCTCGCCCCCCTCGGGCAGGGACTCCAGGTAGGCGATCACCTGCCGCGTCAGCTGGGTCGGGGTCGAGCTGCCCGCCGTAACGGCCACCGTACGCACGCCGCGCAACCACTCGGGGCGGATCTCCTCCACGCTGTCCACGCGGTGCGCCGGACGCCCGGCCACCTCGCGGGCCACCTGGACCAGGCGGTTGCTGTTGTTGCTGCGCTCATCGCCCACCACCAGCACCAGGTCCGCCGGCCCGGCCTGAGAGGCCACGGCCTCCTGGCGTTCCTGGGTCGCGCGGCAGATCTCGTTGTGGACCTCCGCCCGCGGAAAGCGCTGCAGGCAGGCCGCGATCAGGGCACGCGTGTCCCACTGCGAGAGCGTCGTCTGCGTGACCACCGCGATGGGGCCGGCGGGCAGGCGCAACGCCTCCAAGTCGTCCTCGGTCTCGACCAGGTGGACGTGCCCGGGGGCCATGCCCATCGCCCCCTCCGGCTCGGGGTGGCCCTTCTTCCCGATGTACACGATCTCCACGCCCGCGGCGACGCGGTCGGAGATGACCTCGTGGGTGCGGGTGACATCGGGACAGGTCGCATCGAAGCAGGTCAGCCCGCGCGCCCGTGCCCGCTCCTTGACCTGGGGCGACACGCCGTGGGCGGTGAAGACCACCGTCCCGGATTCGATGCGTTCCAGGAGCACGGCGCGATCCGCCCCGTCCAGCGTGACGATGCCCTGCCGGGCCAGGTCGTCCACCACGTGGCGGTTGTGGACGATCATGCCGAGCACGTGAATCGGGCGGGGGACCCTGGGGTCGGCCGCGACGCGCCGGGCCAGGGTCAGGGCGTCGACCACGCCGTAACAGTATCCCCGCGGAGACAGGGCGATCACCCGCACGGTCGCACCCCCCACGGGCACCATACGCCCAGGCGCCCTCCCGGGCAA
>DAHWHV010000072.1 GCA_027335545.1 Clostridia bacterium | reverse complement strand
GCCGGGCGGCCTCCGCCTCGCGGACGACCTGCGCGGCCTCCAGGGCGGCGTCGTCGATGCGCCGCTGTCGCATCTCCTGGCGGGCACGCTCCCGCCGGATGTGGCGGGGCACGGCGTGACGTCCCCGCTTGGCCGGAGCGGTGCGCCGCTTGGCGCCCTGCGCCCCCCCCTCCTCGGCCGCCGGGCGCGGGCCGCGGGTGATGAAGCCCCCCAGACCGATGCCCACCACCGCCGCCAGCACGAACGGCCACCACGCCGGTACGCGCCGGATGTGCAGCAACCGCTCCACCAGGCTGGAGGGCGTCCCGGCCAAGGCGTTGAGCAACAGGACGGCAACAACCGACAGCAGGATCACTTGCCAGATGGGACGCGAGGATCGACGCACGCGGGGCCACCCTCCCGGGGCTGATTTCCGGCAGCGCGCGCTCGAGTGGAGACGCACCAGGCGCGAACGCAGGGGCGTGGGCTGGGCCGCGGCTCGACGGCCGCGCCCACCTCAGCCGCCCCGGTCCCCGGGGGGATGCCCTCCCGGGCGCTCGTGCCGCTCCCGCGCCAGGTTCATGTCGCTCTGGTAGGCCGGGAACATGCCCCCGGCCACGACGATCACGACCACCAGGGACAGCACCCCGCCCAGCCAGGGAGGGATCGGCAGATGGGCGTGACGGAGCCAGGCCCCCACCCCCAGGGAGAGCCCGACGGTGAGCACCACCACAACGACACTGAAGCGCCAGACCCACTTCCAGAGGACCGAGGACATCTGCGGCCCCCCTTCCGGCCTGCGGGAGGCCCCCCCGCCCCCACGCGGCGCCCCCCCCCCGGGTACCACGACACGCACTCACGCCGGCGGCAGCAGGCGCAGGCGATCCAACTGGGGCAACAGCGGCGGGTCGAGCAAGACGTGGAAGCTCTGGGGAGAGACTGCGGGCTGCACGAGCAGCGCCGTCTGCGTGTAGAACTCGGGCAGGATGGGCAGGCGTGACGCCACGAGGGCATCCAGGGCCTGATAGGCGGCGGCGCGCGCCGTCGCATCCACCATCCGCGCCGCCCGGGCCTCCGCCCGATCGAACGCCGCGTTCGACCAGAAGCTGGCGCTGCTCGTGTCATTCGCCGCAGAGTCCAGGAGGTTGAACATGAAGTCCTGGGGATCCGGATAGTCCGCGAGCCACTGCGCCTGGAAGAGGTTGCCGCGACCAGCCGCCCGGTCGCGGTAGTAAGCCGCCCAGGAGTCCTTTTGCACCGTGGCCTGGAATCCCACCGCATCGAGTTCCCTGGCGATCAGGGCCGCGGAGGCGTCCGTGGTGGCCTGCTGCACCGTGCCCCCGGCCGAGATGGTCAGGAGCGTCACCGGCAGGCCCGGCTTACCGCCGGCCAGTCGGAACAGGGCCCTGGCCCGAGCCGGGTCGTAGGGGTAGGGCGCCAAGCGGGGGTTGTACCCGGGGATCCCCGGAGGGAGCATTCCCGCCGCCACCTGCCCCTGCCCGCCGGCCGCCGCCAGGATCGCCCGCTTGTGCAGGGCGTAGGCGACCGCCCGGCGCATCAGGACGTTGTCGAAAGGCGGCTTGGCGGTATCAAACCCCAGGTAGGCGAGCCCCAGGTCGCTGCCCTGCCAGAGGCGGCTGCCCGGGGGGAGCGCGACGGAAGCCAGCCGCTGCGGGGAGACGGAACTCAGCACGTCGAGCCGGCCGGCCGCGAACTGCCGCAACTGCTGCGCCGGCGAACTGATGATCCGGAACTCCACCCGGACGAAGGGACCCTCGGCGCCCCCGCCGCGTCCCGAGCGCCAGTAGTGCGCAGCGCGCCGCAGCACCAGGGACGCGCCCGGGTTCGACGACCCGAGCACATAGGGACCGCTCCCCGCCGAGTGCTGGAACCACCAGGCCGGGGTGGCAGGAGCCTTGGCGACCACGCTCTGCTCTACGATCGAGGCGCTCGGCAGCGCCAGCAGATCGGGCAGGTAGGGCAGCGGATGGGTCAGGCGAAACACCACGACGTCCCGTCCCGCGGCGGTGATCCCTTGCGCCAGGTGGGGCTTGCCCGCCCGCAGGGCCGCGAAGCCGACGAGCGCTGAAAAGGAGGCGGCGCGCGGGGCCCCCGTGGCACGGGCCAGCATCCGGTCCAGAGAGAACACGACATCGCCGGCCGTGACCGGGGAACCGTCCGCGAAGTGGGCACGGGGATTGAGGCCCACGGTCAGTCGCGTGCCGGTGCGATTCCAGTGCCAGGAACTCGCCAGGCGGCCGACGAGCCGACCGCCGCTGCCGTACGAGAAGAGCGGCTCATACATGAGCTGGACCGCCGAGATGGATTCGGTGTCCTGGGCCGTGGCGGGGTCGAGCGTCGGGAAGTCGCTGCTCACCGCGACGGTGAGGGTGGGGCCACCGCGCCCGGTGCGCGGGCGGGCGGCGGGTGCCTGCGAGGGGACGAGGGCCGTCGGCACCGTGGCGCAGGCCCCCATGGCCCCCGCCCAGACCAGCGCCAGGAGCGTCGTCAGGACCCGCGCCCGCATCCGCCCGCCTCCCGTACCTTCCGGCGCGTCAGACACCAGATTCGTAGGTGGTCGCTGCCTGCTGCTACAGCGACCACCTCGGTCCGAATCTGGTCGCCAGGCGCGTCACGTGGGATGGGCCGTGAACAGGCGCCGCGCGTCGACGAGGGTCGTCTCCGAAGAGGGCAGGACCAGATCGGATTCGACCAGCCGCTCGGGCGGCAGGCGCTCCCCGCTCCGCCGCACCAAGGCGAGCACCTCTGCGAAGGCGCACTGAAAGGCGCCCTCGTCCGCGCCAGCGACGACCTCCAGGAGGCGGGCATCCGCCAACTTCAGGGCCTGCAGGGCCTCGCCTTCCAGATCGAACTGCCCCTCGCCCAAGATGCGCACGATCACGCCGTCATCCCCCCGCTCGCAGGGATCGGGCCATTCGCGGCCGCGCCACGGCTGGCGCCACCGGCCCCAGCAGCGGCGCGACGCCCGCGGGCGCCACACCGGCCCCGCTATTGCCCCTGCGCCACACTCGCCTTCAGGCGGGCCAAGTCGGACTCCACGTTGGCGTTCGCCGAGATCTTGCCCAGCTCCGCGGCCACCGGATCCCCGCCGGCCTGCAGAGTGTCCTGGAGGGTGCCCTGCGCCACCAGTTCGTCGATCGCCGAGGCCCTGGCGCGCATCGAGTCCGTCTTGTCCTGGGCTCGCTGCATCGCCATGCCCACATCCGCCATTTCCTCGCTGAGCCCGGTGGCCGCCTCGCCGATCTTGACGGTGGCCTGCGCCGCCGTGTACTGCGCCTTGATGACCTCTTTCTGCGTGCGGAACGACTCCACCTTGGTGGTCAGGCGTTGCTCGGCCGCGGTGAGTTTATCCTGCTCCTTCTGCAGGTCGTCAATCTGGTGCTGCAGGCCGTCGAGCTGCTGAGCGGCCGCCTGCTTGCGCTCCAGGGCCGCCCGGGCCAGGTCCTCACGGCCCACGGCCAACGCGGCCTTGGCCTCCTGCTCCAGGGTCGCGGCCTGGCTCCTGAGCTTGTCGCCCTGCAACTCCAGGCGCTTCTTGCTGGCCACCACATCGGCGAGGCCGCGCTTGACGTTCTGCAGCAACTCCAGCTGCTTCTCATACGAGTACTCGAGGGTCTGGCGCGGGTCCTCGATGGAGTCCAGGGCCTGGTTCATCTTCGACTTGAAGATGGTGGACACGCGCGACAGGATGCCCACGAAAATCCCCCCGCTTCCTAGACTGCCTGCCGACCGCCTGCAGACCGCCTGCTGGGCTGCCGGGCAGCGACCCTCGACCGGCCGGCCCGCCGGGGGCCGCGGATGGCACACGCGGATTATAGCACCCGCAGCCCCGCCGCCCCGACAGACCGCGCAGCCGTTTCGCTTTCGTGCGCTTGCCGCGTCGGCTGCCGGGCCGGCGCCCCCGCGGGCGGGACCGCCCCGGCACCCGAGAGTCCTTGACCATAGCCGCCGCGGGGGGGACGATGGGACCGGGATCTGCCCCCCTGCGCCTGCTCAGGTGCGCGCCTCCGCAGGTTCGCAGTTCGCAAAGGAGATGCCGCGATGCGCCTGCGCGAATTCCTCGCCCACGAACTCGCCGCCGGTTTCGGCACCCATCACGAGGATCCGTTGGTCCAGCAGTTGGCCGGGCTGCGACGCGTCGGCGCCGCCGTCTACGACCTGCAGGGCGAGCTGGAGGCGGCCGAGCGCGCCGGCGACGGCAAGGACCTGCGCCGCGCCCGCTGCTCCTTCGCCGCCGCGGAAACCCTGGTCACCTTCGCCGACGCGTTCGTTCTGGACGCCTTCGCGGACCCCGCCCATCCACGCCACATCCCCCAGGTCACGTTCCTGCAGGCGAAGGCCTTCTACCTAAAGGTCCCGGACACCGTCACGGCCGTGCGGCAGGAGATCGCGTACCCGGGCGCGGCCCGCCTGACCCTGCCGATCCTACCGGGCCCGCGCCTGGAGACCGCGCGTTGCCCGCTGGAGCACCTACTGGCCATGCAGCGCGCGGCGACCAAGGTGGAGGAACTCATCGGCACCCGCGTCGAGAGCCTCCGCCTGCACGCGGGCCCGAGCCAGGGACAGGGGCTCAAGGGCGCCGTCCTGGCCATGGCCGCGGCCCGGACCAAGCGGGATGCCGCCGATCAGGTCCTCGGAGCCCTGCGGGCGGGCCAGAGGGTGCCGGCCGAGGAGCACGAGCAGGCAGAGGCCTTCTACTACGACGGTGTCCTCCGCCAGTACCTCTACGCCGCCCAGGAACTGGAGTTGCCCGGCGTGACGGCCGCCGCCCCGAGCAGCGAAGACGCGCCGGACGAGGGGCCCCAGCCCGCCCCCCCGCCGGCGGCGGCGCGCTGGCAGGCCCCGGCGTCCCCCGGCTGGTCCGGCGGCGGAGGCGTCAGCTTCGGCCAGATCATGGCGGCCGACGTGGTGGGCAGCCTGGTCGGGGACCTGCTGGGTGGGCTGTTCGGCGGCGGAGGGGGAAACTGGTGGTGAGGCGCCCCGGGCGCGACGGCCACCCCGAGGGCCCCCCGGTCCAGGGGGCGGACCCGAGCCGCCGCGCCACGCTGCGCCTGGCCGCCACGGCGGCCGGCGCGTGGTTGGCGGCGCCCCTGCTGCAGGGCTGCGCCGGGCGAGGGGCCACCTCGCCGCTGCCCGGCTCGGCCCCGCCGCGCACCATCCTCCGCGTCCAGCTCAGCTACCACGGCGCCTCCCCGTACGGGGGCGTGATCCGCGCATTGGTCGACGGGTATATCGCCAGCCACTTCTCCGCCAGGCACCGGGGGGTGGCGGTGCGGACGCTGGTCCCCCCGGCCGCCCCGGCCGCCTCCCCGACAGCCGCGCCAGAAACCGCGGCCCGGATCATCGCCCCCGTGGTCGCGGGCACCGGGCCGGACATCCTGAGCGGGACCGGGTACGACCTCCCGGCCTACCTGGGCGCCGGGTTGCTGGTCCCCCTGGACGGCTTCATCCGCGGCAGCGGGCTCGACCTGGGCGTCTTCGACCCCGGGCACCTGGTCATCCTGCGGGAGGTGCCCGGGGGCTTGTTCGGCCTCCCCGCCTACGACGGCCCGGACGTGATCCTGGTCAACGCCTCCCTGCTGGCGTCCGCCGGTCTCGCCTTCCCCCCCCCGAGTTGGACCTCCCCGCAGGCGGTCGCGCTCTGGCAGCACCTCTCCGGCCAGCGGCACGGCCGGCACCAGTGGGGCATGTCCTTCAACCTGCAGGAGTATTTCCTCAACCTGTTCGGCGGACAGTTGATGGACGCGGCCGGCACGCGCTGCCTGCTGGACCGGCCGCTGGTGCTGGAGGCGGCCAATTGGCTGGTCCCGCTCTACCAGAACGGGGTGGCGGCCGTCCTGGCGGGTGGGGCGAGCGCCAACGTCCGCTCCGGGGTCGCCGCCTGCGGCATGACGGGCGGCCGCAGTCTGCAGGCGGACCTGCTGGCCATGGGCGGCATGGGGGTGGAATGGGACTTCCTGCCCATGCCCGTGTTCCCGGGCGGCCGGCGCTCCACGTACAACAACGGGGACTGGTACGGCATCAACGCCGAGAGCAAGCATCCCCGGGCCCTGCTCTGGGAGCTCTTCCGCTTCGTGGCCACCGATCCCGGCCTGGCCCGCCTCCTCTTCCAGACCACCTTCGTCCCGCCCAATCAGCGCCCGCTCTGGGAGACGTGGCTCGCGACGGTGCGCGCCGCGGCACCCGTGCTCCGGACCAAGAGGCTGGAGTACTTCGTCCAGGCCATGGACTATGGCTTCTGCAACCGCCGCTTCCGCTACCACCCCTACACCTGCTATGACATCCTGCAGCGCTGGATCATCCGCATCTTCCTCGGCACCGTCTCCCCCGCCGCCGCCCTGCAGCGCGCCACGGCCGAGATCAACGCGCTGCAAACGCCGGGCTGACGCGCCTCCCCCGGGGCCTGCCCGGGCAG
>DAHWHV010000050.1 GCA_027335545.1 Clostridia bacterium | reverse complement strand
CCCACGGGCGGCTCGTCGTGTTCACGGGCGTCAGCGGCTCGGGGAAGTCCTCCCTGGCCTTCGACACGCTCTACGCGGAGGGGCAGCGGCGCTACGTGGCGTCGCTGTCCAACTATGCCCGCCAGTTCCTGGACCAGCTGCCCCGGCCGGACGTGGACTTCGTGGGCGGCATCCCGCCGGCGCTGTGCATCGACCAGAAGCTCGGCGGGCGCAACCCGCGTTCGACCGTCGGTACGCTCACCGAGGTCTACGACTTCCTCCGGGTCCTGTGGGCCCGCCTCGGCGAGGTCCGCTGCGCCCAGTGCGGCCGCCCGGTCGGCAGCCAGGGCCGCGAGGCGATTGTACGCCAAGCGGCCGCCCTGCAGCGCGCGGGCCCGCTGCTGATCCTGGCGCCGCTGGTGCAGCAGCAGCGCGGCGCGCAGCGGGAACTGCTGGCCGACCTGCGCCGGCAGGGCTTCCTGCGGGTGCGGGTCGACGGCGCGCTCGGGCGCACCGACGAGTTGCGGCGCCTCTCCCCCACCGCGCGCCACACGATCGAGGCCGTGGTCGACCGACTGGGCGGGGAGCCCGTGCCGGAGAGCCGCCTCTGGGAGGCCGTGGACACCGCATTCGGGCTGGGTCAGGGCCGGCTGATCCTGGCGCCCGAGGGCGGCCGCGACCAGCCGTGCAGCCTCCACCGGACCTGCCCCGGTTGCGGGCGGGCCTGCGAGGAGCCGACGCCCGCCAGCTTCTCCTTCAACACCCCCCAGGGCTGGTGCCCCACCTGTCAGGGCCTCGGTACCACCCTGGAGTGGGACCTGGACGGCCTGGTGGGCGACCCCTCCCGCTCCATCGCCGACGGGGCGCTGGGCGCCCTCGGCCCGACCGCCCGCTCCGGGTGGGGGGCCCTGGAGGCCGGCGCGCGCCAACTGGGGCTCGATCTGCGCACGCCCTGGCGCGACCTGCCCCCCGCCGCGCGCCACGCCCTGCTCTATGGCGGTGCCGCGGCGTCGGGGCCGGAGGCAGGTGCGGCCGCGCCGCCCTGGCGCGGACTGCTGCCGCGACTGCCGGACGCGCCGCCGGACGGGGACGACGAGGCCCAGGGGCCGCCGCGCCCGGGCGGCCGCTGGGGCCGCACCGTGCCCTGCCCCGCCTGCGGCGGGGCGCGGCTGCGCCCGGAGAGCCTGGCCGTGCGCCTGGGGGGTCGGCACATCGGGGAGGCCGCAGCCCTGCCCCTGGGCGCGTTGGCGTCCTTCCTGGAGGGCCTGCCGCTGGGTCCCACCGAGCGCGCCATCGGCGGCGAGGCGCTTCTGGAGGCCGGCGAGCGCCTCCGCTTCCTGGCCGCGGTGGGGGTGGACTACCTCAGCCTGAACCGCCCGGCCCCCAGCCTCTCCGGCGGCGAGGCCCAGCGCATCCGCTTGGCCGCCCAGGTGGGGCGGGGGCTCTCTGGGGTCCTCTACGTCCTGGACGAGCCGAGCATCGGGCTGCACCAGCGGGACAACCGCCGCCTGATCGCTACGCTCCAGGCCCTACGGGACCGGGGCAGCACGGTGATCGTCGTGGAGCACGACGAGGAGACGATGCGCTGCGCCGACCTCGTCGTGGACTTCGGCCCGGGGGCCGGGGACGAGGGCGGGCACGTCGTGGCCGTCGGCCCCGCGCGCGAACTGGCGCGCAACCCGGCCTCGGTCACGGGCCGCTACCTCGCGGGGCGCGAGGCCATCCCCGTGCCGGAGCGCCGCCGGGCCGGGGGACCTGGGCTGCGCATCGTGGGGGCGCACCGGCACAACCTGCGCGACCTCAGCGTGGACATCCCCGCCGGGGTGCTGGTCTGCGTCACCGGCGTCTCCGGCTCGGGCAAGAGCACCCTGGTCCACGACGTGCTCCTGGCCAACGCGCGCGAGCACCTGGCCGCCCGGGACGGCGCGGCGGGCCCGCAAGGCGCGGCCTTCAGCGGCTGCCGGCGGATCGAGGGCCTGGAGCGCTTCGACAAGGTGATCGCCATCGACCAGTCCCCGATCGGCCGCATCCCCCGCAGCAACCCCGCCACCTACACCGGGCTGTGGGACGAGGTGCGGGCCCTCTACGCCCAGCTGCCCGAGGCCCGCCTGCGCGGCTATCCCCCCGGGCGCTTCTCCTTCAACGTCCCGGGCGGGCGCTGCCCCGTCTGCGCGGGCAACGGCGCCCGCCGCATCGACATGGACTTCCTGCCGGACGCCTGGGTGGAGTGCGAGGCCTGCCACGGCACCCGCTTCACCGACGAGACCCTCCAGGTGCGCTACCGGGGGGCCTCGATCGCCGCGGCGCTGGAGATGACCGTGCGCGCGGCGCGGGAACACTTCGGCGAACTCCCCCGCCTGCGCCGGTCCCTGGACACCCTGGTGGACGTCGGCCTCGACTACCTGCGCCTGGGCCAACCCGCCCCGACGCTCTCCGGCGGCGAGGCGCAGCGGATCAAGCTGGCGCGCGAGCTCTCCCGCCGCGGGACGGGCCGCACGCTCTACGTGCTGGACGAGCCGACCACCGGGCTGCACTTCAGCGACGTCCAGGCCCTGCTGCAGGTGCTGCAGCGCCTGGTGGCCGCCGGCAACACCGTCCTGGTCGTCGAGCACAACCTCGACGTGGTCAAGGTGGCCGACCACGTCATCGACCTCGGCCCGGAGGCCGGGGCCGCCGGGGGGCGGCTCCTTTGCACCGGCACCCCTGAGGAGGTCGCCGCCGATCCGGCCTCGGCGACCGGCGCCTATCTGCGGGAGGTGCTGACGGGCGGTCACGTGCGCGGCCGGCGCCGCCCCCCCGCGGCGGCTGGCCCCGACCGGGGGGCCCTGCTCGTCACCGGGGCCCGCCAGCACAACCTGCGCGACCTGACGGTGCGCCTGCCCAAGGAGCGCCTGATCGCCTTCGCCGGGCCCAGCGGGGCCGGCAAGACCTCGCTGGCCCTGGACACCATCTACGCGGAGGGCCAGCGGCGCTACGTCGAGTCCCTGTCGGCCTACGCCCGCCAATTCCTGGGCCGGGCGCCGCGCCCGGCCGTGGACCGGGTGGACGGGCTGTGCCCCGCCATCGCCGTGGACCAGCGGGCCGTGCCCCCCAACTCCCGCTCGACGGTGGGCACCCTGACGGAGGCGTACGACTACCTGCGCCTGCTGTTCGCCCGGGCGGGCGAGCCCCGCTGCCCGAGTTGCGGCGCCGAGGTCCGCCACTTGGGCGGAGACCAGCTCGCCGGCCTGGTCGCCGCTTGGGCCGCCGGGCGGACGCTGGCGATCCTGGCGCCGGCGGACCTGGGCGCAGGGGACCTGGCGGCCTGGTGCCAGCGCCACCAGCGGGCGGGGTACGCCCGGCTGTGGTGGGAGGGGGCCGTCCTCCCGCTCGACCCGACGCCCGCCCTGGGGGCCGCGCCCGGGACGGAGGGCCTGGCCCTAGTCGTGGACCGCGTGCCCGCGGGCGACCCGGGGCGGCTGGCCGAAGCGGTCGCGGCGGCGCTGGC
>DAHWHV010000045.1 GCA_027335545.1 Clostridia bacterium | reverse complement strand
AGCCCGCGACCGGGCCCGCCCGCTGGTGGCGGGCGGGCTTCGCCTGCGTGGCCTGCGGCGCCACCCTGCCGCCCCTGGCCCCGCACACCTTCAGCTTCAACGACCCACGGGGTTGGTGCCCGGTCTGCGCGGGCACGGGGGTGGAGCGGCGGGGCCAGTGGGAGACCCTCGTGCCCGATCCCCGCCGGAGCCTTCGCGCCGGGGGGGTGGGCGTCTGGGGACCGTTGGACGGCGGGCCCATGGCCCGCCTGTTGCAGGCGCTGGGGGCGCGGCACGGCTTCACGCTCGATGCGCCGCTCGGGGGCTTCGACCCGGCCCAGCGCGAGGTCCTGTTGCGCGGGGACCCCGAGCCGTTGGAGGTGGACCTGGGCGACGCCGGGGGCGGCCAGGGGCCATCCGCGCCGGTGCTGGCCCGCTATGCCGGGCTGTGGGCCGGGTTGGACCTGGCGCGGGCCCAGACCCACTCGGGCGAACTCGCCGCCGCCGTGGCCGCCCTGTTCACGCCGGCGGACTGCCCGTCCTGCGCCGGCAGCCGCCTGGCGCCCCAGGGCCGCGCCGTGCTCCTGGGCGGGCGCACCCTCCCGGAGCTGTTGCGGCTCCCCCTACGGGCGTGCCGCGACTTCTTCGAGGCCCTGCCCCTGCCCGCGGGCGCGGATGCCCCCTGCGCGGAACTGCGGCGCGAGTTGCGCAGCCGCCTCCGCTTCCTCTGCGAGGTCGGCCTGGACTACCTGACCCTGGGGCGCGCCTCGGGGGCGCTCTCGGGGGGTGAGGGCCAGCGCATCCGGCTGGCCAGCCAGTTGGGCTCCGGCCTGACCGGGGTGCTCTACGTCCTGGACGAGCCGACGGTGGGCCTGCACCCCCGGGACACCGACCGCCTGCTGCAGACCCTCGCCGGGTTGCGCGCCCTGGGCAACACGGTGCTGGCCGTGGACCACGACGCGCAACTCCTGGAGGCGGCCGACCACCTCGTCGAGTTCGGTCCGGGGTCCGGGAGCGAGGGCGGGGCCGTGATCGCCGAGGGACCCCCCGCCCTGCTGCGGGCAGGGGCCAGCCGCGTGGGCCGGCTGCTGCGCGGCGAGGGCCCCCGGCCGGGGCGGCGCCGACGCCCGCAGGGGGCCTGGCTGGAGGTGCGCGGCGCCCGTCACCACAACCTGCGGACCGTGGATTGCGCGCTCCCCCTGGGCAACCTCGTCGCCGTGACGGGCGTCTCCGGGTCGGGCAAGACGAGCCTGATCATCGACACGCTGTACGCGGACCTCGCCCGGCGCCTGCACCGGGCCCAGACGCCCCCCGGGCCGCACGACGGCATCTGGGGCGCCGAGGCGCTCACCAAGGTCGTGCGCGTGGACCAGGAGCCGATCGGGGACTCCCCGCGCAGCAACGCAGCGACCTACACGGGCATCTTCGACACGCTGCGCCACCTCTACGCGCGGGTGCCGGAGGCGCGCGCCGCGGGGTTCACGGCCAACCACTTCAGCTACAACCACCCGAGCGGGCAGTGCGACGGCTGCCAGGGGCGCGGCCAGCGGCGCATCCAGATGCACTTCCTGCCGGATGTCTGGGTGCCCTGCGAGGCCTGCGCCGGGCGGCGCTACCGCGGGGACGTCCTGCAGATCCTCTACCGGGGGCTCACCATCGCCGACTGCCTGGGGCTGACCGTGCGCGAGGCGTTGCGGCGCTTCGCCAGCCTCAAGAGCATCCGCCCCACCCTGGAGACGCTGGAGGCCGTGGGGCTCGGGTACCTGGGGCTGGGGCAGCCGGCGCCCACGCTCTCGGCCGGCGAGGCCCAGCGCCTGAAGCTGGGGCGTGAGCTGGCCCGGCCCCACGACGGGCACACGCTCTACGTGTTGGACGAGCCGACCACCGGGCTCTCCGCCGACGAGGTGGGGCACCTGCTGGCCGTCCTGGACGGCCTGGTCGACGCCGGGCACACGGTCGTGTGCATTGAACACAACCTGGACGTCATGGCCGCGGCCGACTGGGTCATCGACCTCGGGCCCGAGGGCGGAGAGGCCGGCGGCGAGATCGTGGCCGCCGGGCCACCGGAGGCCGTGGCCCAGGTGGACCGCTCGCGCACCGCCCCCTTTCTGGCCCGCGCCCTGGCCGCCCCGCTGGATCAGGGCCAGGGCGCCTGAGGGGCAGGGTTGGCGGGGGCCGGGTCCCCTGGGCGCGCCAAGCCCGCCCTCCCGGCCTCTCCGTCGGCCCCGGGGCCCGCCGCCCGGGGTCCGCGGGCCGGCCCGGCGCCCGCCGCCGCCGGCCGAGTCGTGCCTCCTGGGGCCCCGCCGCGGCCCAGGACGGATGCGCCGACCACTGCGATCCGGAAACCATAAGGGGGAGGACGCGTGGACTCAGGACGAGCGGACGGACCAGCGGCCGGGGACAGCGGGATGGTGCAGGTCCCGTTCGACGCCTTCTTCGAATTGCAACTGCGCATTCCGCGCCTGGCGGTCCTGCCCCCTCTGGATGGAAGCCTCCGCGGGTGGCCGGCGGGCGCCCCGCTGCCCGATCTGACGGGGCTGCACGGCCAGCGGGCCTTCGCCCGGGTCCTGGCCGGCTGGTCGGTCGCGGGCCTGGCCCTGGGCTTCGAGGTGGACGCGCCCCCCGGACCGCCGCGGGTGGACGTGCGCCACCCCTACCGCAGCGACGGGGTCGAGCTCTGGTGCGACACGCGCGATGCGCGGGCGGCGCGGCGGCTGACGCGCTTCTGCCACCACTTCCTCGTCCTGGCGGGCTCGGGGGAGCCCGGCGGCGACACGGCCTGGGTCCAGCGCTTCGGCCAGGCCGAGGGCGACCCCACGGCCGCCCGGACCGCCGCACCCGACGGGCCGGGCGGGGCGAGCGGGGATCAGGGGACCCCGCCGGTGGGGCGGGTCCGGCTGCGGCCGCAGGGCGGCTACGCGCTGGAGGTGTTCCTGCCGCGCGAGGCCCTGCCCGGCTACGCCCCGTTGGAGTCCGGCAGCGTCGGCCTGGCCTACCGCCTGCGCAGCAGCCGGCTCGGGGTCCAGGACCTGGCCTTCGGCGAACGCTTCCCCCTCTGGCGCAACCCCGGGCTGTGGCGCTCGGTGCGCCTGGAGGGCAGCTGACGGGGACGCGCCCCGCGCGCAGCGCTTTCACGGCCTGGCGCACCCCGTGCGGTTGCGCATCGTCCTGCAACGGCTGGACCGCGAGCGGAACGTCGGGGACTCATGCGGCTTCTGGGCTTGAAGCAGGCGCACGCCTCCAACCATACTGGCCTGCCTCAAGTGATGGGGGTTCGTGACTGCGCGCCAGCGGGGTCGCAACGTGTACTCCGCCGTCGCCGACCCGCGCGTGCGGGAGATCCTCCGCCTTGGCCAGGCGGTCGGCACGGACGACGCCGCGCGCATCGCCGCCTGCGCGCGGATGTAGGGAGGATCGCGCCATGGACAGGGAGCGACCGGACTCCGCCCGGGATGGCGGCTCGGCAGGCTGGGCTCTGCTGCTGGCGATTCCCGTGGTGCTGCTCCGTTGCGGCGCCCCACTCCTCGTGGGCTCCCTGGGAGCCCCGGCGCCTGTGCCACCTTCGGGGGGCACGGCTACGGCGACCTCGGCAGCCGGTGCTCGGCCTGGCCGAGGGCGTGACCCTGACCTGGCGCCTTGGACGCGTCCGGAGCGCGGAGTCCCGGGCAGGAAGGATCGGGTGAGCGCAGCATGGCACAGCGGTGGCGGATGAAAATCGACGGGATGACCTGCACCGATTGCGAGCGCCATGTGACCACCGCCCTGACCGGCGCCGGCGCCAGGGACGTCTCGGCGAGCTTCCGCCGCGGAGAGGCCCTATTCGCCGCGCGGGACGTCGGGGCGGAGGTCCTGAATTCGGCCGTGTCCGTGGCGGGCTACCGGCCGGTGGCGATCGAACCCGCGGAGGGCCGCCTGCCCACTCCCGGCGGGGCCCGACCGCGCCAAAGCGGGCGGGAGGCCGATTGCGACCTCGCCATCGTCGGCTCGGGTGCTGCCGCCTTCTCCGCAGCGATCCGCGCGCGCGAGGCGGGAGCCAACGTCGTGATGATCGAGCGCAGCACCATCGGCGGCACCTGCGTCAACACCGGCTGCGTGCCCTCCAAGACCCTGCTCCGCGCGGGGGAGATCCACCACCTCGCCGGGCATCACCCGTTCGCCGGCATCGCCACCGCGGCCGGGCCGGTCCACATGGGCGAACTCACCTCCCAGAAGGCCGAACTCGTCGGCGCCCTCCGGCAGCACAAATACGAGGACCTCGTGGCGGACTATGGCTGGGAGTTGGTGCGCGGCGAGGCCGTCTTCTCCGACGCCCGGACGCTGGGGGTCGGCGATCGGCGCATCCAGGCCAAGGCATTCCTGATCGCCACCGGTGCCCGACCCGCCGCCCCGGACCTCCCCGGCTTGGCCGCATCCGGCTACCTGACCAGCACCACCGCGCTGGAACTCGACCACGTGCCCGAGAGCGTGGCCGTGATCGGCTCCGGTTACATCGCCCTCGAACTCGGCCAGTGGCTGCGCCGGCTGGGGGCCAAGGTCACGCTGATGCAGCGCAGCCCGAAGCTCCTCCAGGCGTACGACCCCGAGATCGGCGAAACCATGAGCGGCGTCCTGGCCGACGAGGGGATCGAGCTGCTCAGCGGCGTGCGCTACCTCCGCGTCGACGGCGGACGGAATGGCCGGCGTGTCCACCTGGAGGTGGCGGGCGGGGAACGCATCGTTGAGGCCGCCGAGCTCCTCGTGGCGACGGGGCGGCAGCCGAACACCGAGGCGCTGCGCCTGGAGCGCGCCGGGGTCGCGGTCGGCCCCCACGGGGAGGTCGTGGTTGATGCGCAACTCCGCACCAACGTCCCCCACATCCTGGCCGCGGGCGATGTGACGGCGGGCCCGCAGTTCGTCTACGTCGCCGCGTACGAGGGGGGCGTCGCCGCCGCCAACGCCCTGGGGGCGCACCGGCAGGCCGACCTGCGCGTCGTGCCGGCGGTCACCTTCACCTCCCCGGCCATCGCCACCGTCGGCCTGACCGAGGCGGCAGCGCGGCAGGCCGGGCGCGACATCAAGACCTCCGTGCTGCCGCTCTCCGCGGTACCGCGCGCCCTGGTGAACCGCGACACCCGCGGGGTGTTCAAACTGGTGGCCGACGCGCGCAGCGACCAGGTCCTGGGGGCGCACGTCGTCGCGGAGAACGCCGGGGACGCCATCTACGCGGCGACGCTGGCGGTGAAGTTCCACCTGACGGTGGCCGATCTGACGGAGACCATGGCGCCGTACCTAACGATGGCCGAAGGGCTCAAGCTCGCCGCGCAGACCTTCGGGCGTGACGTGAACAAGCTGTCCTGCTGCGCGGGATAGCCGCCGGACTCCCGCTCGTGGGATGCCGGCTTCGCTTCGCGCGGCGGTGATGGAAAAGCCTCGGTGCGGGGCGATCCCCTCAGCCCGCCCCCATCGGCTGCAGCACCTCGGTCCGGTTGCCGAAGGGGTCGTCGACGTAGAAGCGGCGGTGGCCCGGCAGGGGCTCATCCTCGCGCACGCGGTGTCCGGCCGCCGCGAGGCGGTGGCGCACATCGTCCAGATCCGTGACGCGAAACGCGACGTGGGCCTTGGTGGCCGGACGGAAGTCCGCTTCGACCCCGAGGTGGAGCTGCAGGGAGGCGGTCTGGAACCAGACGCCGCCGCGACCACGCAGGTTCGCCGGCTTCTCGACCTCGCGCAGCCCGAGCAGCCCGCCGTAGAAGGCCCGCGCCGGCCCCTCCCCGCCGGGCGGGATCGCCACCTGGACATGGTCGATGGCGGCGAGGGTGCCCCCCGCCGCGCCCGCCGCC
>DAHWHV010000020.1 GCA_027335545.1 Clostridia bacterium | reverse complement strand
GCCGCGGCCGCCGCGAACCGGCGCCAGCGGGCCCGCCTGGGGCAGGCGGCCGCTCCCCGCCCCGGCCGGCACGCCGTCGCGTTCGACAGACCCACGCTCTGCCCCCGCCCGAACTCGGCGACGAGCCGCCGCGACGGAGGCCGCGCGTCGCTCCCCGTCGCGCGGCGGCAGGTCCGTCCGGTGGCCCGCACGAACGCAGGGGCGCGCGCTGCGGCGCGACGCCCTTCCACCCGAGGAGGCCCGAAACCATGCCCGCCGCCGGACCAGAGGGCAGCCGCCCGTTGCCCGACCTGCCCGTCCCGCGCCCGGAGCACCCCCGCCCGGACTTTCGCCGCCCCGTATGGCAGAACCTCAACGGCGCATGGGACTTCCGCTTCGACCCCGAGGACCGCGGGCAACGGGAGCACTGGGAGCGGTCCGGCGTGGTCTTCCCCGACACCATCCTGGTCCCCTTTCCCTGGGAGTCGCCGGCCGCCTGGCGACAGGCCGGGGCTGGGGACGACCGGACCTTCTACCATGAAAAGGCGTTGCGCGAGCCCCCGCTGGCGCCGGGCGACCCGGTGGTGGACGGGGAGTGGCGGCGCCAGCACGCCGCGGCGCCACGGCAGGAGATCGGCTGGTACCGCCGCCGGTTCACGCTGCCGAATGCCTGGCGGTGCCCGGGGCAGCGGGTGTTCCTCTGCGTCGGCGCGGCGGACTGGGAGGCGCAGGTGTACTGCAACGGGCTCCCCGCGGGGTCGCACGAGGGCGGGTACGACCCCTTTGCCGTGGAGCTTACGGCGCTACTCGGCCCGGTCGGCGGGGAGGACAGCGTCACGGTCCGGGTGCGCGACCCCAAGGACAACAGGGAGCAGCCGGGCGGCAAGCAGCACGGCTGGTACGAGCGCACCAGCGGCATCTGGCAGACCGTCCACCTGGAATGCCGGCCAGAGGTCCATCTCACGCACCTTGCCGTGACGCCGGACGTGCCCGGCAAGCGCGCCGTGGTCGAGGTCGGGGTCTGCCCGCTGGCCGGCGACCATACGGTGCGCGTCACCGCCCGCTCGCCGCACGGCGAACTCTACACCGCCGCGGTGATCTGCCCGGGCTGCGAGCGCCGCACGCTGGATCTGCCACTGGGGCCGCACCCCGACCTCTGGAGCCCCGAACGGCCGCAACTCTATGACCTGACCGTGGAGGTGGCCGCCCCCGCCGCTGGCCCCGAAGCGGTGGATACCGTGCACGGCTATTTCGGCATGCGGGCGGTGGCCGTGGGCACGCTGCCCGGCACGGACACCCCCTGCCTGCTGCTCAACGGGCAGCCGTTCTATGTGCGCTCCGCGCTGCACCAGTCCTTCCACCCGGCCGGCGTCACGGCTTACGTGCGCGACGACATCATCGCCGACGACCTGCGCGCGGCGAAGGCGGCGGGACTGAACGCGCTACGCGTGCACATCAAGATCGACGACCCCCGCCTCTACTACTGGGCGGACCGCCTGGGCGTCGCCATCCTCTACGACTTCCCCAACACCGCCGTCCAGTCGCCCCGGGCACGGCAGCTCTGGGAACAGACCCTGCGCGCGGGGCTTGCCCGCGACGCCGGTCATCCGAGCATCGTGCTCTGGGTGCTGTTCAACGAAACCTGGGGGCTTGGCCGCGACTACAAGCGCGACGCGGATACGCAGGCCTGGGTGGCCTCGATGGTCGACCTCTGCCGGCGCCTCGATCCGTCGCGGCCGGTTGAGGACAACTCCGCATGCAACTACGACCACGTCGAGACCGACGTCAACACCTGGCACTTCTACATCAACGACTACGAGCGCGCCCGGGCCCACGTCGCCGACGCCGTGGCGCGCACGCACCCCGGCTCGGACTGGAACTTCGTGCCGGGGCGGGTCCAGGGGAACCAGCCGCTGCTCAACAGCGAGTACGGCGGCATCGGCGCGGGCGACGGCGACCGTGACGTCTCCCACTGCCTGTGGTGGCTCACCGCGAACATGCGCCTGCACCGGGAGATCACGGGCTACGTGTACACCGAACTGACCGACGTCGAGTGGGAGCACAACGGCCTGGTGCGCTACGACCGCTTGCCCAAGCACTTCCCCTACGACCTGCGCGACGTGCTGGGGGCCGATGTCCTGATCGTGGACGGACCGCCGCTCTGGGAGGCCGAGCCGGGCGGCACGCTCTCCCTGCCGGTGCTGATCAGCGTGTTCTCCGGCCTGCCCGACGGCACCGGCCGCCTGCGCTGGGCCCTGTCCGGGTGGGACCGCCACGGACGGGCCGGCGGCGGGGCCCAGGGCGAGGACACGGTGTCCTGGAAGGCCTGGGACGTGACGGGGCTGGCGACCCTGGAGATCCCGGTACCCGAGGAGGCCGGCCTCTACCGGGTGGATCTGGAACTGCTGGACGCCGCCGGCCGCCGGGTCTGCGGGACCTGGGCCCACCTGCGGGCGGGCGCGCCGGGGGGCGGGTTGCCGGCCCTGCGGGCCGATGGCTTCCACGCCGTACACGCCTTGGGTGACCACTACTGGGTGGGCGAGGGGGCGGGGACCGTGCGCTGCCAACTGCGGCGCGCGGGCGAGGTACTGACCCTGGAGGCGGCGGCGGGTGTCCCCCAGCCGCGCCAGACCGATGCGCACCAGACGCCCTCGCGCATCACCGTCCGCGCCGACGGGCGGACCCTGGGGACCTTCCTCCTGCCCGATGCCCCCGCGGACGCGCGCGGCGTGCTGTCTTACGCCAACGGCATCCCAGGGGCCTACGGCTACCTGCTGCGCCTGCCCCTGCCCCCTGGGGGGTCAGCGGTGGCGATCGAGATCGAGTCCGGCGTGGGTGGAGTGGCCCTGTTCGGCACGGGGGCCGGGGCCTACCCGGTGGGGCTGGACACCGGCCTCTGATCGCCCTCCGCGCGGCGGGCGACCCCGCGGGGCGGAAGGACGTCCGCGCCCCGGCCCCCCGAACGCCCGCGGGCC
>DAHWHV010000011.1 GCA_027335545.1 Clostridia bacterium | reverse complement strand
AACGGGCCGAAGCCGGTGCGCTCGATGCGCTTCAGGAACTGCTTGGGGATGATCTGATCCGTGTCCACGTTGACGCGATCCAGGGCCGCCACGCGGCCGGTGTGCACGGTGAACGGTGTCATGCGAGACCCTCCTTTGTGGCAGGACGCTTCCACAGGAAGACACCCAGCGACAGATGCAGGCGCCCCCGATCCAGGCGGAAGACCTCGGCGGACCCGGCGGGGGGCTCACCCAGCAACCCCTCGATCAACAAGCGGTTGGTCCGCCCTCCGGACCCGCGCCGCAACCACTCCTCCCAATCGAGGTCGAACGGTGTGACGCGCCGCGCCACCTCGACCAACCCCGCTCGCCGCCCGAGCGCGCCGAGGGCGGCGGCGGAGAGACTCCACCAGTGGGACGGGTCCCGCAGCCGCTCGATCTCATAGTGCCAGGCGGCGGCCACCGGGTCCGGCGAGGTGAGGTGGTCGGCCACCGCCACGTGCCCGCCCCCCGGCCGGACGACCCGGGCCATCTCCCGCACGACCCGCAGGGGGTGGGGGATGTGGTGCAGGCTGAAGCGGGTCACGCTGCCGTCAAAACTGCCGTCGCCGAACGGCAGGGCCGTCGCGTCGCCTTGCACGAAGCGCGCGTTGCCGACCCCGGCGGCCGCCGCCCCGCGGGCGGCCTGGTCCACCATGGCGGGAGTCAGGTCCACCCCGACCACCCCGGCCACACGCCGGGCGAGGGCAGAAGACACGATCCCCGGACCACACGCGACATCGAGCCACCGCTGGTCCGGCTCGGCCGGCAGCAGCGCGACGAAGTCGTCCAGCGTCACCCGGGCGCGCATCACCTGCGCCGCCGCGAAGGCCTCGGCTTGATGCGTGAACTCGGTGACGACCGCGGGATGCTCTGCCATCGTGCTTCCCGTTTACGGGGCGCGCAGGGGGCAGAGAGAGCGCCCGCCTGCCGCGTCACCCGCGAGCCGGGTCCGCCCTCCCTTCGGTCCCGCATGCGTCCGCGCGGGTGGTCCGAGCGCCGGGGGAGGGCCTCGCGTCCTCCCGGGGCGGCCCGTTTCCCTGGGGACCTTCTCAGCCACGCTTCCCGGACCGGGCCCGTTCGCCGCGGGTGCCTCGCGATGGCGGCGACGGAGCCGACGGGCGCGATCGCCCCGTCCCCGTCAGTCTGGGCCCGCCATCCGGGGTCGGCGCGCTGGGGCGCCCTCCCTGCCTACCCCTGTGCAGGGCACGTACCGGGACTGCGGCCCCACTGTGGCCTGGCCCGCCCCTCCGGCGATGTGCCGACGGGGGGACCAAACACCAGGTGCGCGGTCGGTTTGCGCCTCCCTGCTGCCCCCAAGGGTTGGCCACCCGGCCCCATCTAGCCGCGCCGCCTGGTAGGGCGTCCCCCCGAAAGGGTTCTAGCCGCGGACCGCCCCGATCCGGCCGCTTGGAGGCTCCCTCCGGCGCCTCCCCAGCCAAGCTCCGCCTCCGTTGACCTCCCTCGCTCCGGCGCCCCGCGTGCGACGGGGCGCTACGCCGTCCACTCCCGCACATCGACGAAGTGCCCCTCGACGGCCGCCGCCGCCGCCATGAGCGGGCT
>DAHWHV010000009.1 GCA_027335545.1 Clostridia bacterium | reverse complement strand
CCGCCTCGCCGGGTTCGCCCTGGCGGTCGGTGCGCAAGGCCCAGGCGGGGGCCCCCGCCGGCAGCGGCCCGCAGCCGGCGGGGTGCAGCAGCAGGGCGTTGGCGCCCGCCAGGCGCAGCAGGACGCCCGGCGCGCGCCGCGCCGCCACCCGGACGATGCCCCCGGGCCCGGCCTCGCCCCAGTGCAGCCGGAGCATGTCCGCCCGCCCGTCCAGCCGCTCGGCCAGGTGCACCGCCTGGGGTGCGGGGAAGGGATGGGGCGACCCGGCCCAGTGGCGCAGCAGCGGGCCCGCCAGCAGGGTGAAGGCCGTCCAGCAGGCAGGCGGGCTCCCCGAGAGCCCGAGGACGGCGGTGCGTCCCAGCCGGCCCGCGAAGACGGGCTTGCCCGGCTTGAGCGCCACGCGCCAGAACGCCTCCTCGGCCCCCAGGGCCCGCCAGGCGTCCGGGACCAGGTCGGCGGGCCCGACGGACACGCCGCCGCTGGAGAGGACCAGGTCCGGGTCGTGCCCCAGCGCCGTGCGCAGGGCTTCCGCCAACTCCGGGCCCGAGTCGGCGACGGGCGGCAGGGCCAGGACGCGCGCCCCGGCCTCCAGGCAGCCGGCGCGCAGCAGGGCGGCGTTGCTCTCGTACGTGCCCGCCAGGGGCAGGGGGCGCCCCGGCGCAACCAGTTCGTCGCCGGTGGCCAGGACGACGACCAGGGGGCGTCGCCGGACCGCCACCGAGCGGCGGCCCACGGCGGCCAGCAGTCCGATGGCGGCCGGGGTGAGGCGCAGCCCCGCGGGCAGGACCGCCGTGCGGGGGATCAGTTCCCCGGGGGGCATCACGTTGGCTCCCGGTGGCGCCGCCTGGCGCAGGGCCACCGCCGCGCCGGGCTCGGGGGCGGCGGGCGACCCCGAGCCGTCCCAGGCGGCCAATTCGCGCGGGATGACTGCGTCCGCCCCCGGGGGGAGCGGGGCGCCCGTCGAGACGAAGATCGTCGTACCGGGAGCCAGGGGGGGCGGCAGCCCGCCGGCGAAGACCCGGGAAGCCAGCGGCAGTGTGACCGGGCGACCCGGGGCGGCGCCCGCCACCTCCGCACTGAGCACGGCGAAGCCGTCCATGGCCGAGCGTGGGCCCGCGGGGATGTCCCGGTCCGTGGCGACGTCCTCGGCCAGCACCCGGCCGCAGGCGCGGGCCAGCGGCAGGCGTTCGGCCCCGGCAGGGCCGAGGCCGCCCAGGCGGTCGAAGAGCAGGTCCAGGGCCTCTCCGAGATGGACCATCGGCTTGTCCCCGGGGACGCGGCCCCGCCGCCCGCCCCGCGCGCCCCCCTTCGTCCGCGACCCGGCGCCCATGCGCCAAGGAACGCCGGCTCGGGCGTTCGCCCTAGCGGCTAGGCGTCCCTGCGTCGACACGGGGCGAGGGCGGTGGGGAGGGGTGGCAGCGCAGGGGCGGCGTGGGTGGCCTGTGCCCTCGGGGCGGGTGAGGGCACAGGCCCGGGGAACCCCGCCGCTGCCGCGGTGGCGTACAGCGCGCACCCGTCCCGCGGGCACCGGCCCGGGCGACGCGCCTCCGGCACCGCCGGGCCTGGCGGCGGCCATCCTGGCGGCGCTGCCCGCGCAGCCGCCGCGCGCCGCGTCCCGGGTGCCCCTGGGACCGGCCGCCCTGGCCCTGTTGCTGCTCGGGGCGCTGTGGTGGGAACGCCTGCGGTTCGCCTCCTGGCTCGTCCCGCTGGC
>DAHWHV010000593.1 GCA_027335545.1 Clostridia bacterium | reverse complement strand
GCGCTGCCGGGCGCACGGGGCCGTGTGGCCGGGCGACGGGTCCATCCGGCCGTGGTGCCGCCCGGTCCCGGGTGGGATGATGCGCGCGGCGGCGCACCAGGAGGGGCGGCGGGGGTCATGTGGGCGGCGGAGGGCGCGCGGTGCGGGGCGGGGTTTGACGAAGGGCGGGCGCGTCGCGCGCTGCGGCTCGGCCTAGGCGGATTCTGGGTCGTCGACGCCCTGTTGCAGGCGCAGCCGGCGATGTTCACACGCGCCCTGCTCGCCGGGGTCTGGCAACCCGTGTTGCAGGGACAGCCGGCCTGGCTGGCGGGGCTCATCACCTGGTCCATGCGCATGGCCTTCCCCCACCTGGGCGCCTTCAACGGGGCGCTGGCGCTGAGCCAACTGCTGATCGGGGCCCTGCTGCTGTCGGGGTCGCCCGGCGCTGTGCGCGCGGGCCTGTGGTGCTCGGCGCTCTTCGCCGCCGGCGTCTGGGTCTTCGGGGAGGGCATGGGGCAGTTGCTGACCCCCGGCGCGACCCTCCTCTCCGGCGCCCCGGGATCGACCCTGATCTACCTGGGGGCCTCGCTGCTGCTCCTGGTGCCGCGCGGGGCGTGGCAGCCCTCCGGGCGCCGCCCGGCGGCGGCGCCCGCGCTGCTGGCCGCGGGGTTCCTGCTGCTAGCGGGTCTGCTGCAGTTGCAGCCGGCGTTCTGGACCAGCCTCGGGCTGGCCGCCCCGTTCGGCCAGGCGTTCATGGCCCCGCAGCCGCAGGCGCTGCGCGCGGTGGTCGGGGCCGCCTCGGGCGTCGCCGCGGGGGCGCCGCTGCTGTGGAACGCCCTGCTCAGCGCAGGGCTGCTCGGTGGCGGCCTGCTCGTGGGTGCCGGGCTGGGCGAGCGCCATCCCGTCGTGATCTGGGGGGTCATCGCCCTGCTGGCGGCGGTCTGGCTGTTGGGGCAGGACCTGGGCATGCTCTTCAGCGGCCTGGCGACCGACCCCAACACGGCCCCGGCCCTGGCGCTGCTGCTTTGGAGCGACCTAGCGGGCCGGGTGGCCAGGCCCGCGTCGCGCGCCGTCCCGTCTCTGGGCGGGCGGGCTGCCGGTTAGCCGCGGCGCTCGACCCGGGCGCGGCGGTCGGCGGGTGCTGGGCCGGCCCCGCTTCGCTGCTGGCGCGGCGGACGCGTTTGGCCGCCCGCCGGCGTCGGCAGGTGCCGCGCCCCCCGGTCGCTGCGCGCGTGCGCTCACCCGGCGGGCCAGCGGCGGCGCGCGAGGTGGCCCCTCCAGGCGCCCGGGTGCGGCGGAGCGGATCGTGCGGGTTGCCGCGAACCGGGTTATCATGCACAGGGAGCGGGCCTGCCGATTCGAGCGCAAGCGCACGGAGGCTCGGATCGGGGGCGGGATGCAGCCACCCAGGGATTCGGCCGTGCGCCGCCTCCGCCCGTGGGCCGTCGGGCTTCCCGTGCTCTTGGTCGCCGGGCTGGAGGGGTTGTGGGCCTTGGTGCTCCGCCCCTGGCTGGGCGCCACCGTGGCCGGGGAGGGGGCCGCCGTGCTGGCGGTCCTGGGCGTCCTGGTGTTTTCCGCGGTGATCTGGCGCCTGATCGAGCGGGCCGAGGCGGAG
>DAHWHV010000592.1 GCA_027335545.1 Clostridia bacterium | reverse complement strand
CCTCTGGGGCCAGGGGCCGCGCGGGGCCCTGCACGCCGTGTACGCCTACCTGCAGGACGTCCTGGGCTTCCGCTGGCTGACGGCCGAACTGGAGCGGCGCCCGCTCCTGGCGGCGCCCGGGGCCCTGCCCGACCTGGAGCTGGAGCAGGTCCCCGCCTTCGCGGTGCGCGACGTCGGCTCCTACGAGGCCCGCCAGGCCCCCTGGAGCGCCCGGTTGCGCCTCAACGGCGAGTTCTCGGCCGGCCGGCGCGACCCCGCCTGGGGCGGCGGCGTGCGCTACACGCACTTCGTCCACACCTTCTACGACCTGGTGCCGCCGGAGCGCTACTTCGCCGAGCACCCCGAGTACTTCGCCCTGGTGGCCGGGCGCCGCCGCGCGGCCCTGGCCCAGCTCTGCCTCATGGCGCCGGACATCGTGGACATCGCGGCGGAGCGCGTGCGCGCCTGGTTCGACGCCGACCCGGCGGCGGCGTTGGCCTCGGTGTCGCAGAACGACTGGCTCGGCGCCTGCGAGTGCGGGCCCTGCCGGGCCCTAATCGAGCGCGAGGGGTCCCAGGTCGGGCCGGTGCTGCACTTCGTCAACGCCGTGGCCCGGGCCGTCGCCCGCACCCACCCGGACCGGCTGATCGACACCCTGGCCTACTGGTACACCGAGGACCCGCCGCGGTACCTCCGGCCCGAGGCCAACGTGGCGGTGCGGCTCTGCCACATGTCCCCGAGCTGCGAGAGCCACGCCGTGGAGGCCTGTCCGCGCAACGCCCCCTTCGCCGCGCGCCTGCGCGGCTGGGCGGCCATCGCCCCGCGGCTGCACGTCTGGGACTACGAGACGAACTTCTCGCACTACCTGCTGCCCTTCCCCAACTTCGCCGCCATCGCCGCCGACCTCGCCCTCTTCCGCCGCCACGGGGTCGAGAGCGTCTTCTGCCAGGGGGACTTGGCCGAGGGCGGCGGGGGGGAGTGGGCGGCGCTGCGCGCCTACTACCTGGCGCGCCTGCTCTGGGACGTGCGCGCCGACCCCGAGGCGCTGATCGCCGAGTTCCTGCGGGGGGTCTTCCCCCAGGCGTACTCCCCGGTGCGCGCCTACTTCGACCTGATCCAGGCCCGCGCCGCCGACCCCGCGCTGCACCTGCGGATGTTCAGCCCCGTGCAGGCCGGCCACCTCACCCCCGAGGTCCTCGCCGGGGCCGAGGCCGCCCTCCACTGGGCGCACGTGGACGCCGCCGGGGACCCCCGGGAGCAGGCGGAGGTGGGACGGCTGCGGCTGTCTGTGGACTACGCCCGCCTGGCCCTGCCCCCGGAGTTCCGCTTGGCGCAGGACGTGTTGGTCCCCCTGGACCCGCCCGCGGGGGCGGGCCTGGAGCCCCACCGGCGACCCGAGGCGCTGGAGGGCTTCCTGGCCGAGCTGGGGCGCTACGGGGTGCGCCAACTGGCCGAGGCCCGGCCGCTGGAGGACTTCCGCGCCCGCGTCCGGACCCTGTCCGGGCCGCACGCGGCCCCGCTCTGGACCGCCGGGGCTTGGGTGCTGCGGGTGGTCCCCGACCTGGGTGGCCGCCTCTGGGAGGCATCGTTCGCCGGGCGGCCCCTGCTGGCCCCCGCGGCGGCGGAGGAGGCGGATTACCCCGCCGCGCGCGGCTACGAGGAGTGCTGCGCCGGGGACCTCGGCCGCACCGAGCCCTTCGCCTTGGTCCCGGCCCCCCCGGGGGCGCCCCTGGTGCTGACGGCCACGCTCGCCGGCCTGGCCTCCTGGCACCCCTACGCCGGCATCGAGGTGCGCCGCGAGATCGCCCCCGCGCCCGGCGGCGGGCTGCGGTTGCGCACGACGGTCACCAACGCCGATTCGTCCCCCCACCCCCTGGCCGTCCGGCCGCGCCTCTGCCTGCGCGGCCCCTGGGCCGACCTCTGCTGGCGCGACGGGGCGGGGGCCTGGGGACCGGCCGGAGCCGTCGCGGCGGATGGTGGGCCGCTACGGGCCGCGGCCGGGGGGTGCGGCTGGCGGGCGCGCCTGGGGGACGTGGCCCTGGAGTGCCTCTACAGCGCGGTCGACCGGCTGGAGGTGGTGCCGACGCCGTGGGGGGCACGCATCCAGGCCGACGGGGGCGAGGT
>DAHWHV010000591.1 GCA_027335545.1 Clostridia bacterium | reverse complement strand
TCAACCCAAGGACCAGGACAACCCCCCGCAGCCTGCCCCATCCGCGCCATCGGTGCCATGCGTTCATCGCTACGCCCCTCCCCCCGTCCGAACGGAAGGCTATGAGCGGCAGGCACGGCTTATGTTGGGGCCGAGGTCGGGGCGCAGATGCGGCTCAGGTGGGCGGCGCGTGGGGCTCATGCGGAGGGGCTCATGGGGAGTCTCATGGGGAGTCTCATGGGGAGGCCTCACGTCGTGCTCAGGCGGGGGCACAGATCGTGGGCACACGTCGGCATTCCTATGAGGCTTCCGCGGCCCCCGACCGGCGCCGGGGGCTTCCGTTGACAGGGCGGTCCTCCCGCCCCGAGAATGGGCCGGGTGCGAGGCACCGCCTTGCGCCGTGGGCACGCCCGCGCGTCCGCCCACTGCCCGCGGTCGGAGGTGGCGGAGTGCCCTTGCGTGTCGCCTTCCAGGGGGAGTTGGGCGCCTTCAGCGAGGAGGCCCTGCGTCGCGCCTGCGGCGAGGACGCCTCCCCTCGCCCGCACCGGACCCTGCGCGAGGTGTTCGCCGCGGTAGAGGGTGGGGAGGCCGACCTGGGCGTGATCCCGGTCGAGAATTCCCGGGCGGGCACCATCCCCGAGAGCTACGACCTGCTGCTGCAACATCGGCTGCGCGTGCGCGGCGAGGTGGCGGTCCCCGTCGAGCAGTGCCTGCTGGCCCCCGCCGGCACCGCGCTGGCCGAGGTGCGGCGCGTCTACTCCCACCCGCAGGCCCTCGCGCAGTGCGAAGGCTTCCTGCGGGCCCTGGGGGCCGAGGCCGTGGCCGTCTATGACACGGCGGGCAGCGCGCGGACCCTGGCGGGCGAGGCCTCCCCGGGGGCCGCGGCGATCGCCTCCGCCCGAGCCGCGCATCTCTACGGCCTGCACATCCTGGCGCGCGGCATCCAGGACGACCCCGGCAACACCACCCGCTTCTACGTCATCGGGGCCCCCGGGCCGGCGGTGCCGGGCGGCGGCGGCCCCCCCCACACCGTGGTGGCCCTGGCGCTGCGAGAGGACGAGGCCCCGGGAGCCCTCTTTTGGTGCCTCAGTTCCCTGGCCTTCTGGCGCATCAACCTCGTACGGATCGAATCCCGCCCCAGTCGCCGCCGCCCCTGGCACTACCACTTCCATCTGGAGCTGGACGCCGGGGACGACTCGCCCGCCTTCGCGGGGGCGCTGCGGGAGTTGGAGGGCCGGGCCGCCCTGGTCTCGGTGCTGGGCTCCTTCCCGGCCGCTTCCCTGCCCGGCTGAGCGGCCCTCGCCCCCTCGGCCTCCAGGGCGTAGACCTCGCGGGCCAGCGGTCCCTTGGCCCGCCGGACCAGGCAGAAGCGGACGCGGCCGCCGGGGCGCAGGACCCTCCATCCCGGGCCCAGGATGTCCCGCTGGTGGACGAACACGTCCTCATCGCCGCCGTCCGCACGCAGGAAGCCATACCCGCGATCCGGGTTGAACCAGCGCACGGTCCCCTCCACGACCCCCAACACGGCTTCGGGCATGGCCGTCCCGTCCCCCCTCGCTGCAGAGCCAGTCCCCGACCCCGTCCCACCCCTCAGGCGACGCGATGGCGCCCGTCCCCGTCCGCGGCCGCCGGCTCCCCCGCGGCGTCGGCTCCCGGCTCCGCCTTGGGGGCCGCGGGCTTGGGCGGGCTCCCCTGCAAGAAGACGTTGAGCTTGTCGCGGACCGAGCTGGGGTTGTCCCCGGCCTGGATGGACAGCACCCCCTCCACGACGACCTCGGAGCGCGTCGCCGCCAGGCGGGCGTTGTGCTTCATCTTACCGGCCAGCGGCAGCCAGAAGACGTTGGCCGTGCTGATGCCGTAAAACGTGGCCAGAAAGGCGGTGGCGATCGACGGGCCCAGTTTGTTGGCGTTGGAGAGGTTGGCGAGCACGTGGATGAGCCCCATCACCGTGCCGATGATGCCCATCGTCGGGGCGAACCCCCCAGCCGCCTCGAACATCGCCGCCTGCCGTGCCGCCCCCCGCTGGCGCAGGACCATCTCGGTCCGGAGCACGCCGCGCACGGTCTCGGCATCGGCCCCGTCGACGACCAGCTGCAGGCCGCGCGTCAGGAAGGGGTCGTCGATGCCCGCGATCTCCTCCTCCAACGCCAGCAACCCGTTGCGCCGCGCCTTCAGCGCGAGGTTCACCAGGCGCTCCACCTCCGCGCCCAGATCGACCTTCGGCGGACGCAGCGTGCTGAGCACCAGGCGCGGGATGGCCAGCAGATCCGAGAACTGGCAGCAGACCGCAGTGACCCCGAGGGTACCCCCAATCACCAACAGGGCCGCGGAGGGGTTCAACAGCCCGGACAGGACCCCTCCGTCCATCAGGTCAGCGCCGATGATCGCGCCCACGGCGAGGATGAGACCGAACAAGACCCCGACGTCCACCCGCCCACCCCCGACCCACCCCAACCGCAATGGGGGGCAGTAGGGGTTGTATCGGTCTCCCGGGGACGCCCCGTAAGGGGATCGGCCGTTCC
>DAHWHV010000588.1 GCA_027335545.1 Clostridia bacterium | reverse complement strand
GCGGAGCGAAGCTCACCGCGGAGCGAAGCTCACCTGCGGTGAGCGGTGCTCCGCCGCGGTGAGCGGTGCTCCGCCGCGGTGAGCGGTGCTCCGCTGCGGAGCGAAGCTCACCGCGGAGCGAAGCTCACCTGCGGTGAGCGGTGCTCCGCTGCGGTGAGCGGTGCTCCGCTGCGGTGAGTGCTCCGCGAGGAACGCGCGCAACAGCATCCGGGAGAGGGTGCGGCGAGAGCGGCCCCTTGCTGCACCCTCCCAAGCGTCCCGGCGTCACGCAAGCCCTGGTGTGACGCCGTCTGCTCACCTGGTGGCCGGCGGCGGTGCCTCGGGGTCGCGCGGGTCGGCCTCGGGCGCCTCTCCGCCGGGGCGGTGCCGGTTCAACCACTCCAGGATCAGGCGCCGCAGCCCCTCATCCACCGGCCGGCCCACCAACTCCGCGTACTCCTGCATCCCCCCGTTCCCACTGCTGCGACGAAGCACGTGGGTCAGGTCGGGGAGGATCAGGCCCACGGCGTCCACCCCTCGCTCCCCCGCCTCGGCGCGCACGGCCGCGGCGATCGCCTCGGCGTCCCGGGGCGGCAGTTGGGTGTCCTTGGCGCCCCCCACCGCCAATAGGGGGCAGCGTACCCGGGACAGGATGGCGGCGTGGTCCAGTTCGAAGTGCGAGCGGAACCAGCGCGCGGGGACCGGCTGGCCCATGAACTGGATCGCGGCCTGGCCGGGGGGGCTGTTGCGGATGGCCGCAATCATCTCCTCTGTGGCCTGGCGCTGATCGAAGCCGTCGGGAATCCCCATCTGCTGCCGCTGCTGGGCGGGCAGGATGTCGATGGCCGCCTGGACGCCGGCCGCCTGTCGGCGGATGACCTCTTCCATCGGGGTGATCGTTGGACACAGCAGGACCACTCCGGCGACCTCTGCGTCCCGCCCGGCCAGCACCAGGGCGATGGTGGCCCCCTCGCTGTGGCCGAGCAGGAAGACGGGAAGGCCGACCGTCTCGTGCGTCCGCCGTACAAAGCGGATCGCCTGGGCGGCATCGGCCGCGAAGTCATCGATGGAGGCCGACAGGGCGTCTCCGCTGCTCTCGCCGATGCCGCGCTTGTCGTAGCGCAGCGAGGCGATGCCGGCCTGTGCCAGGTCAGCCGCCAGGGTGTTGAACACGTTCAGCGGGGCGCTCGGGTTGTTCTGGTCGCGGTCCTGGGGGCCCGAGCCGTGCAGGAACACCAGGCTGGCCCACGGGGTCTCCCCCTCGGGGGGCAGTTGCAGCGTACCCGTGAGCAGGCCCGCCGCCCCCGCGAAGCGGACATCGCGCCCGGTGATGGGTGCCTCGGCCGTGTTCTTCGACCTCCCCTGAGCGGCGCCGAACCGTCGCGGCCCGGGGCACCGCGGCCCGGCCGCCGGTCCATCGAATCACTGTCTCGCCGTCGGGGTCAAGGCTCGCGTGTTTCGGGGCCGGTTGGCGGGCCGATGGTCGCAGCAACCGACACGGGCCGCTGACCGCGCCTCCGCAGTGTGGGGGACGCGGCCGCCCCCCGGGCGTCGCCGGGCTACGGCTCGGTCCGCTGCCCCTGGGCGGGAGCGCTACAGGCGATGAGGCTCCGGGTGGCGAACCGTCGGGCTACGGACGGGGGCGATGCGCGGCTTGCCCCGTCGCCTGGTGTGCCCTGTCCCAGTCCCGGACTGCGGTGCGGGTTTGGCGTTGCTGAGCGGAGCGTCGGGTTGGAGGGAACGGCCTTGTGGGGCGCCCTGGGTGCGGGTGCGGCGGGTTGTCTCCTCTTGGCGGCCGGTGGGGGCAAGGCCTCGGATCTGGCCGCGTGGCGGCGCGGCCTCGGTGAGGGCGGGATCGTGCCCCCATGGGCGCTGGCGGTGGTCGCAGTCCTGGTCCCGCCCCTGGAACTGGTCGTCGGCGCTGGCGCCCTTGTCGCGCCGGGCCGCTGGACCCTGCTGCCGGCGGGCGTCCTCTACGCGCTGTTCGCGGCCTACCAGGCGGAGGAGGTGCAGAGGGGCCGACCGGCGGATTGCAACTGCTACGGGCGGCTGCGCCGTGTGGAGCCCGGTCCACCGGCGATCCTGGCGAACGCCCTCTTGGCTGCGGCCGCGGTCGCCGTGGCGGAGGGCGGTGACGCGGGCACGCTGCCGGTGCGCCTGCTCGGCGGCGCCGTCCTGGCTGCGGCCTACCTTTTATTGGTCGGGCGCAGCCGCCCGTCGAGCGGCTGGTCCGGTTTCCCCTACGCCGAGGTGGCCTATGTGCGCCACCGGCTCGCGGGGACGCCGGAGCTGGCGGCGCGGGCGGCCGTGGCCCAGGAGTTCGGGCTGGGGGTGGGTGCCACGTATCTGCTGGTGCCGCGCCATCGCGCGTGGTGGCTCGTGGCGGCGGCCCGCTGGCGGCGTTGGCGGTTGCGGGACAGCGAGGCGGAGTAGAGGCCGCTCCTGCGCGGCGAGCCGGGCGGCCCACCGGCCGAGCCTCGGGGGGAGACGCGCCCCCGAGGCCCCGTCGGCAACCGTCAGGGGCGCCGGCGATCCGGCGCGGCGCCTGGGCCCACCGCGACCGGTAGCCCGCTGGCCTGGGAGCGTCGGCAGGCCTCGGCGGCCGCGGCCGCCGCGAGTGCATCGACGGGCGGGGCCGGGCTCGGCCGACCGTCGAGCACGCGCGCCACGAAGTCCTCGATCTCGTGGCGATACGCCGCCGAGAAGCGCTCCAGGAACCCGCCGACGGCCCGCGCGTGGAGGCCCGCCGCATCGAGGCGCGTGACGGCGGGCTCCCGCAGGTAGCCGACCGCCAGGCTCCCCGCCGTGCCCCAGAGTTCGGCGCGCACGTCGTAGCCGTACAGGCTCGTCCGGCTCAGCAACAGCGTGGCCGTGGCCCCGCCCGCGAAGCGCAGCAAGGCCTGCGCCTCCTCGAGGTCGTCGTGGGCCTGGATGTAGGCGGTGTCGCCGACGTTGCCCTGGGCGTGGACCTCGACGATGTCGTCGGCCAGAAGCCAGCGCAGCAGGTCGAGGTCGTGGATGCCCAGGTCCAGGAAGATGCCGCCCGACCCGGCCAGGTAGGCCTCCGGCGGAGGCAGGGGGTCGCGGCTGATCGCCAGGGCGTGGCGGACGCTTCCCAGTTCACCCGCGGCGACCGCCCGGCGCGCCTCGGCGTAGGCTGGGTCGTAGCGGCGCATGAAGCCGATCTGGCAGTACACCCCGGAGCGCTCGAGCAGAGAGGCCAGGAGCCTGGTCTCCCCCAGGTCGGCCGCCAAGGGCTTCTCGCAGAGGATGGCCAGGCCCTCCGCCGCCGCGGTGCGCAGCCCGTCGGCGTGCAGGGCGCTGGGAGTGGCGATGACCACGGCGTCCACACCGCCGCCCTGTAGGGCGGTCGCGAGATCCGCCGCCCAGCGCGCCCCCAGGCGCCGCGCCAGGGGCTCCGCGGCGGCCGCCGGATCGACGATCCACGTCAGCCGGCTGCGGCCCCCCGCCGCCAGGTGCTCGGCGTGGCGTGCCCCCATGCGTCCCGCACCGACGACGGCCACACCTAGGATGGAGGCCATGGAGTGGTAGCCCCTTTCCGTCCCTCGTCCTTGGTGCCTCGTGCTCCCATGCGCTATGCGCGCCGCGACCTGCGCCCACCTCGCGGCCGTGCCGCGTGTGCGCCCGCCCGCGGGGCCTCGCCCCAGGGATGCTTGGCTCCGCCGGGTCAGGGCGCGTCCCGGCCGCGCCCGAAGGCGGGGATCGCGGGCAGGATCGCCGCGGGCCGGCCCGCCAGAAGGTCGGCGACGCGCGCGGCGACCCGTTCGGCCGACAGCCCGAAAGCCGTCAGCAGGTCCTGGTTGGGGCCCGACTCCCCGAAGACGTCCGGGATGCCCCAACGGAGGACCCGGGTGGGCCGCGCCTCGGCCAGCGTCTCGGCGACCAGGGAGCCGAGCCCGCCGATGATGCTGTGCTCCTCCACGGTGACCACCAGACCCGGCGCCGCGGCGGCACATACGGCGCCCACGTCGAAGGGCTTGAGCGCGGGCAGGTGCAGGACACCGGCCTGGATGCCGCGGCCGGCCAGCAGGCGCGCGGCCTCCAGCAGCCGACCGCTTTGCGGCCCCGTGCCGACCAGCGAGAGGTCGTCACCGCGCCGCAGCCAGGTGGCGCGGCCAGGGTCATAGTCGCCGGTCCCCGGCGGGAAGATGGCGGGCACGGGATCGCGCGCCAGGCGCACGTACACGGGGCCGTCGTGGGCCGTGGCCCAACGCACAGCCGCGGCGCACTCCGCCGCGTCGGCGGGGGCCAGCACCGTCATGCCGGGCATGGCGCGCATGATCGCCAGGTCCTCGACGGACTGGTGGGTCTTGCCCGTGAATCCGGTCAGCAGGCCGCTGTAGCCGCCGGCCAGACGGACGGGCAGGGCCGTCTGGGCGATCTGCATGCGCACCTGGTCCAGGGCGCGTTCCACCAGGAAGATCGCGAAACTGGAGAGCCAGGGGCGGAATCCCATGGTGGCGAGGCCGGCCGCCGTGCCGACCAGGTTCTGCTCGGCGATGCCCATCTGCAGGAAGCGATCCGGGAAGGCGGCGGCGACGAGGTCCGCCCGCGTGGAGTTCGCCAGGTCGGCATCCAGGACGAGGATGCGCGCATCCTCCGCCATGAGGGCGGAGAGGGTCCGGCCGAAGACCACGCGCTGCGACTCGTCCCCGGCGGCCGGGGGCGCGGGGGTGCTCATAGCGGCAGGCCCCCCGCCACGGGCGCGGCGAGTTCCTCATCGGCGCGCCGCCGCTCCTCGGGCGTCGGTACGCGCGCGTGCCAGGCGGGGTCGTCCTCCATGAAGGACACGCCCCGCCCCTTGTGGGTGTGGGCGATCACGCAGCGCGGGGCCCCCCCCGCCGGCGCTGCGCCCAGGACGGCGACCAGGGACCGCGGGTCGTGTCCGTCGACCTCCGTCACCTCCCAGCCGAACGCGGCGAACCGCCCAGCCAGGGGCTGGGGTTCGCGCCGCAAGGGGGGGGACGCCGGCCACCCATACTGCGGGAGCCCGTTGCTGTCGACGATGGCGCACAGCCTCGTCGCACCGAAGCGGGCGGCGGCGTGGGCGCACTCCCAGACCTGGCCCTCCTGGCACTCCCCGTCACCGAGCAGGACGAAGGTGCGGCTGGGCAGGCCCAGGCGTGCGGCCCCCAGGGCCATGCCCAGGCCCGCGGATAGGCCCTGGCCCAAGGAGCCCGTGGACATCTCGATCCCCGGGCAACGGGTCATGTCCGGGTGGCCCTGCAGGGGTGAGCCCAGGGAGTCGAAGGTGCCGAGCCAGGATTCCGGGAAGTACCCGCGCATGGCCAGCACCGCGTACTGCGCCAAGGCGGAGTGGCCCTTGGACAGGATGAAGCGGTCGCGGTCGGCCTGCTGTGGCCGGTCCGGGTCGGCCCGGAGCACCGCGAAGTAGAGGGCCACCAGGATGTCCATGGCAGACAGCGGCCCGCCCAGATGCCCCGCCCCGGCGGCGGCCACAGCCGCCAGGACGTGGCGCCGCCCCCGCGCCGCCAGGGCGCGCAGGGCGGCTGGGTCCGCCACGGGCGTGCCCAGCGCCGGCAGGGGCACTGCGGGGTCCGTGGGTATGGTGGGAAGGGTGGGCACGCCGAGTCCTCCTCGCGGGGCAGATGGGGAAGGCCCGCGTGCGGCGGAGCACCGCCCGCCTGCGGCGAGCTTCGCTCCGCGGCGGAGCACCGCTCGCCTGCGGCGAGCTTCGCTCCGCCGCTCCGCCGCTCAGCCACCGAAGGCCGCGCGCAGCCGGTCCCGGGCCAGGGCGGCCTCCTGCGCCGGGTCGCCGGCCCGGGGGTTGCGGTCGCACTCCTGGATGACCCAGCCGCGGAACCCCGCCTCGCGCAGCGTGGCCCCCACCGCATCGATGTCCACGCCGGAGCGGTCCGCCGGCGTCCCGTAGACGGGGGAGAAGACGCCGCGGCGCAGCCCGTCCAGCAGGCCCAGCCCCCGCCGGCGTGTGTCGGCCAGGGCCTCCAGGTCCACGTCCTTGGCGTGGACGTAGAGGATGCGCCCCGCGTGCCGCCGCGCCGTCTCCAGGGGATCGCCGCCGCCGTACACCGTGTGCCCCGTATCCAGGCACAGGCCGACCGTGTCGGGATCGGTGGCCGCCAACACCCCTTCGACCTCCTCGGCGGTCTCCACCGGGGTGCCGGCGTGGGGATGGAACGCCAGGCGCAGGCCCAGGCCGCGCACCGCGCGTCCCAGGGCGTCCAGGTGCGCGCAAAGGCAGCGCAGGGCCTGCGGTGGGAGGGCCAGCCCGGGGTGGGCCGCGGCGCGTCCGGCCACCGCCCGCCGCGCCTCCGTCCAGTGCTCGGCCACCAGCAGGGTGTCGGCGCCGGCCGCCGCGAGCCGGTCCGCTGCGCGGAGGGCCGTGGCCACCTCCGCCTCGGCGCGCGCGGCATCCGAGAGGGTGAGCCAGAGGTAGGCGCCGGCCAGCGCGCAGCGGTGACCCGCCAGGAGGGCCTCCAGGGCGTCGGCTGCGCGGGGTGCGCCCGTGCCGTCTTCGAGGCCGTCGTAGCCCAAGCCGGCGGTCATCGCGACCAGGCCGGCGTACGAGACCGTCTGCCCCCACTCCGGCACGTCGTCGTTGTTCCAATTCACGGGGGCGAGGCCGAGGCGCACCCCGCGCGGGCCCTCCGGCGCCTGCCCGCCCCCCGCCCCGACCCATCCCGCTCGCCCCGCCATCCCCTCTGGCACCCCGGAGCCCCCCCTCCAGCCCCCAGCGCGATCCGGGCCGTGTCCCTCAGGAGAGCCGCTCCTCCCGGCGCCCGGCCTCGTAGCGCTCCCGCGCCGGCGAGTGGCGCGGGACGGGAATATCCCACCAGCCGGGCTTCTGGGCCAGGGAGAGCGGCGGTTCGCCCGCCAGCGGCACCTCGATCAACGCCGGCCCCCCGGAGGCGATCGCCTCTGCCACGGCGCGGCGCAGGTCCTGCGGGTCCCGGGCCAGGTGCCCGGGGAGACCGAAGGCCGCGGCCGCCGCCGCGAAGTCCGGGCTGTACGCCGCGCCGCGCCGCCGGAACTCCGTGCCGGCCACGCGGTCGGGCCCGTAGGCGCCGACCTGCAGGTTGCGGATCGAGCGCCAACCCCGGTTGTTGAGCACGATCAGGGTTACGGGGATGTCCTCCTGGGCGACGAAGGCCATCTCCTGGATCGTCTGCAGGAAGTCCCCGTCGCCGGCGATCGCCAGGACGGGCTGGCCAGGCCTGGCCAGGGCAGCGCCCGCCGCGGCCGGCAGCGTGAAGCCCATCGTGGAGAAGCCGCCGCTGGTCAGGTGCGTGCGCGGGGCGTACACGGGAAACTCCGCGTAGACCTGGCCCTGGGGGAGGCCGGCGCCGGTCACCACGACGGCGTCGCGGGGCGCCGCCGCGCGGATCTCGCGTAGGGCGCGGGAGATGGTGGTCGGCCAACCGTCATAGCCGCCGGCCGTCGGCCCGTCCAGGGCGGCGAGCCACTCCCGTCGCACCGCCCGCAGGTGGTCGTGCCACTCCGGGAGGTCCGCTGCGGCCCGCCCGCGCGGGAGGTGCTCGGCGAGCGCCGCGTCCAGGTCGGCCAGCGCGGCCTGCGCGTCGCCGATCAGGCCGTGCTCGGCCGGGTAGTTCTTGCCGACCTCCTGCGGATCGAGGTCCACGTGGACCAGCACCGTCGGGGGGATGGAGAAGGTGACCCCCTGGCGGAAGGAGCAACTGGACCAGTCCGTGAAGCGGCAGCCCACGGCCAGCAGGACATCGGCCGCGCGCGTCACGGCGTTGGCCGATGTGCTGCCCTGGTCACCCAGTTGGCCCGCGAAGAGGGGGTGGTCCTCGGGGATCGCCCCCTTGCCCATCCAGGTCGTGGCCACGGGTGCCCCCAGCCGTTCGGCCACGGCGACCAGCAGGTCGGCGGCGTCCGCCAGGATCACCCCGCCCCCCACGACGATGGCCGGGCGGCGGGCCCCGGCCAAGGCGGCGGCGGCGCGGGTCACGGCCAGGGCGTCCGGCCGGACGCGTCCGCTGCCGCGGCGCAGGGCCGGGGCCGGTGCCTCGAACTCCGCGTCCTCGGCCTGCACGTCCATGGGCACATCCAGCAGGACCGGGCCCGGACGGCCGCTGGTGGCGGCGCTCCAGGCCCGGGCCAGGACGAAGGGCAGTTCGTCCACGCGCGAGGGCTGAAAGGTGCGGTTGGTGATGGCCGCCATCACGCTGGGGTAGTCGCTGAAGCGGCGGCGTTCGATCTCCTGCAGGACGGAGTGGCCGCGCATGTACGTATGGGTGGAACCGGTGAACAGCAGCAGGGGGGAGCTGTCGACGAAGGCCGTGGCCACGCCGACCACGGTGTTCATGGCCCCGGGCCCGATGGACGTGGTGACGGCCAGGGGTTGGCCGCAGGCCCGCGCATAGCCGTCGGCCAGATGCGCGGCGGACTGCTCGTGCATGGGGAAGAGCGAGCGCAGCCCGGGCGCGTCCAGGGCCGCGTCGAACAGGTTGACGTTCCCGTGCCCGGGGATCCCCGCCAGGTAGGGCACGCCGACCGCCGCCAGGAAGTCCATCACGTACTGCGCGCCGCTCCGCCGCCGCCGCCCCGTCCAGGCGGGGGCCGGAGCGGCCTGCCGCACGGGTGCCCGACGTTCACCCTCGCCGTCTCTGCTCGTCAGGGTCGCCATGGCGCGAGCCTCCCCTGTGGGCCGGATGCGGACGGGTGCCCGGCGCGCCCGGGCGGTCAGCGTCCGCGCGCCCGGCTCCCGGATGGCCCCGGGGCCACCGCGCCGCCGGTCTCGATGGCCCGTGCCGGCGGGTGGGTCGGACGGGCCGTGGGCGGC
>DAHWHV010000571.1 GCA_027335545.1 Clostridia bacterium | reverse complement strand
ACGCCGTGGCTGTGCCCGTACTGGCCGTGGGTGTGGCTATAGAGGCTGGTGAGGACCGAGGCGCGGCTGGCCGCGCACGAGGGCGTCGTACAGAAGGCGTGGCTGAAGCGGACACCCTCCGCCGCCAGGGCATCGACGTGGGGCGTGCGGATCACCGGGTGCCCGTAGCACCCGGCCAGGGCGGACCAGTCGTCGGCAATGAGCAGGAGCACGCTCCGCTGCTCTGGCATCGATCCCTCCCCTTCCGACGGCCGCGCCCGGCGGAGCGACCCGCGGGCCCGGCAGGGGGAGGGCCCCGCCGACCCGGGAGCGACAGGCCCCGAGACTCAGGGCGGAGTGGCGACCGGGGCCTCCGACGGCCAGAGGGGGTCCCCGGTCTCGCGGGCCAGGTCCCGCAGCCGGACCAGGAGATCGGCCGCCAGCGGCCCGGCCCGGGGCTCATCCACCAGGTTGCGCAACTGCCAGGGGTCCTGGCGCATGTCGTACAGGTGCGTCGGCTCGCCCGCGCGGTTGACGGCGAGCAGGTGGTCCCTGGTCCGCACGGCGCGCCACTCCTCCGCCGTACCCATCCGCCCCTCGATGTACACCGCCCGCGGAGGGGCGCCGCCCAGCCGCTCGCCGACAAGCGCGCCGCCCAGGTCGTGCCCGTGGACGCCAACCGGCATGCGCAGCCCGGCCAGGCCCAGGAGGGTGGGCGCGACGTCCACGGAGGCGACCAGCAGGTCCGCGCGCATCCCCGCGGGCACCCGTCCTGGCCAGCGGATCACCAGCGGCACGTGGATCGATTCCTCCTCGGGCCGGCCCTTGCGGTAGAGGCCGTGTTCCCCGATGAGGTCGCCGTGGTCGGCGGTGAAACAGACGATGGTGTTCCGCTCGCGGCCGCTGCCCGCCAGCCATTGCAGCAGGCGACCCACGTCGCGATCCAGGGAAGTGATCAGCCCGCAGTAGGCCGCCCGTTCCCGGCGGGCCCTTGCGGCCTCCGCGGCCGGCACGCTCGGCGCCAGGGGCATGTCCTCCGGCCGATACAGGCCAGCGGTGTGCGGTGGCGGCAGGAGTGGCGTGTGCGGCGGCCCCCAGGCCAGCAGCAGGCAGAACGGGCGCGGGTCGGGGTCCTGGAGAAAGGAGAGGGCCAAGTCCGTCTGCAGGTCGGGCTCGTACGCCTCCGAGGTGATGGCGCTATCCGCGTCGCGGTAGTAGACGGGGGCGTAGTACTCGTGGCCGCGGTTGAAGGCAGCCCAGTACGTGAAACCGTGGCGCCTCGCGCCGGGAGGCACGAACCCCGGCTTCTCCTCCCCGTCCAGGTGCCATTTGCCGACGTATCCTGTGCGGTAGCCGCTGGCGGCCAGCACTTGGGCGAAGCCCACCTCACCCTCGGGCAGGCGGCGGTTGTTGCCGATCACCCCAGTGGCGTGCGGGTAGCGCGCCGTCAGCAGGGAGGAGCGCGACGGCGTGCACACCGGGTTGACCGTGTAGGCGTGGGGTACGCGCACCCCCTGCGCCGCCAGCCCGTCGAGCGCCGGGGTGCGCACGACCGGGTCTCCGGCGCATCCCAAGGCGGAGCCCCGCCACTGGTCGGCATACAGGATGAGGAGATTGGGCCGAGCCTGCGTCGGGGGATCGACCGAGCCCTCGTGGCGCGCCACGCCCAGACCCCACCTTCCCGCCGCCCGGCGCCCCCCGTGCCTCCCGCGGAGCCACCACGCGGCGCCGGCCCCTGGCACCGGGCGAAGCCGATGACGACCGGCACCAGGGCGGCTGCCGCGCGCCCGCCGGGCCGACTCCACCGGTCCACCGCGCACGCCCCGCGCGGCCCGGGCCAGCGGCGCCCGTCACTGGGCGATACCCTTCGTCCTTTGGGCGGGAAGGCCTTGGGCGATTTCTCCGGTGTTTGGCCGGGCGGGGCTGACGGGTCACGGGGAGAGCGCCGCCGTGGAGGGGTCCGCCTGACTACGGTGATACCCTCCTCCCGGTCCCGGGCGAGTTGCCCCGTGCCTCGGCCCCGCGGCCTCGGGCGGCATGGCCCAGCGTGCATCCCCCGGGGGGCTACCGCACCCCCCCGGGGGCTCTGGCAGAACACGCGCCTCGCCTATCTGCCGACCTCGACCGTCCGGTGCCCCTGGGCGGAACGGTGGCTCCCTGCCCCACGCCTCCGGGGCACGGCGGCTGCCCGGGCGCACCGCGCCCTCCGGGATCGGCCCCGCCGTGGACCTCGGGCCGGTCCCCCCGCGCCCGCGCCACCAGCGCGTCAGGCGCGACGCCCGCGCGCATGCCGCACCCCGACCCTTGCCCCAGCCCGCGCCGCCTCCAGGCGGGGGCACCACCCGTGGACCGGCGGGCGCCACGCACCACACCCGGCAACCGCGCGTCCGGCCCATTCTCCTGAGACCACCACTCGCGTGGATCGGGGGGTGACGCCCCCCCCTGGCCCCTGCGCCGCCTTCAGCCCGGCGCGTGCAGGGTGGCGCTACGCACGATGACGCGATCACGGGTCCAGTGGTCCCGGTACCAGGTGCACGCCTCGAACGTATCGCCCAGGGCCGCCAGCCGGCGGCGCAGGATCGCACGGTAGCGGGCCAACACCCCGGCCAGCGCCGCATCCCCCGCCCGGTTCAACGCCTGCAGCGGGTCGGCATGCAGGTCGAAGAGGTACTCTCGGCCATCGGCGCGGGCGATGGCGTACGTGAAGCACCGGTCGCGCACCGCCCGCCACTCGTACCCGTCCTCCCAGAGGAAGGTGGCTCCCATCCCCTGGAGCAGCGCCTCGGCCGGCTCGGGACCGGGCAGCCCCCGCACGGCACGGCTGAGGTCCATCCCCTCCGCTCCCGGCGGCACCGGTAGACCAAGCAGCGAGAGAAGCGTGGGCATGATGTCGGGGGTGTTCAGCAACGCGTCGGCAGCGGCGCCAGCGGGCACGCGGCCTGGCCAGCGCACCAGGAACGGCACACGCACCGCTTCTTCGTAGAAGATGTTCTTGGCGATGCGCCCGTGGGCGCCGAACATCTCGCCGTGATCGGAGGTGAACACCAGCAGCGTATCCTCGCTCAGGTCCAAGCGGTCGAGACCCCGCAGCAGCCGCCCCAAGTTCCAGTCGAGGTTCGCCGTCATGGCAGCGTAGATGCGCTGCCATGACGCCAAATTGGGGACCACCGTGGCCAGCCACCACTGGCGATCCTTGCGCGGATTCCAGTACTCGGCCGAACCGTCCGCGTACGTGAGGGGCGGCGGGAACGGGATGTCCCGGAAGGGTTCGAGGTACTCGGCCGGGACGTTGGCCTCGGTCCAGGGATCGTGCGGCGTGCCGTACGAGAGGAACAGCGCGAACGGCACCCGGGGGTCGCGGCCGGACTCCAGCCAGCGCAAGGCCAACTCTGTCTGACCGTCCGGCTCGTACCCCTCCACCGCCACGCGCCGTCCGTCATCGCCGTAGTAAAACGCGCGGCGGTAATTGTGCCAGAAGTTGTAACCGGCCCAGAATCCATCGAAGCCCAGTCGGTGCGGACCAGGCGGCACGAACTGGTTCTCGTCCCGTTCAGACGATTTCGGCCGCCGCGTCGACCACCCCGACCCGCAGCACCTCACCGGAACTCAGATTTTCCGAGGCCAACGCCATGTACAATCCCACACCCCCCTTCCCGCCGTCAGCCGCCCGGGCCGCGCCCCCTCAGAGTTCCAGCCAACCGACGCGCGTCCGCCAATGCCTGCCGGCGCGCAGGTGCTGGACGATGGCGCGCTCCAGGGTGGTGCGTTGGGGCAACTCCTCCAACGACGGCGGCTGCTCGCGGAG
>DAHWHV010000569.1 GCA_027335545.1 Clostridia bacterium | reverse complement strand
CACCTGAACTCAGCGCGCTCCAGCGGCAGGTCCTCGACCTACTTGGTGTCCCCGAAACCGCCTACACCGACTGACCCCAGCCCGCCCTATCGGGTCGTGGGGTGGGGGAAGAAATCATGCGCGAGATGTGCGGAAAGCGGGAAGAAACGCTGCCCCGAAGTTCCGGGCGACCCTGCGTCCCGGTGACGTCCCTGCAGAGGAGCCGCACCGATCCCCATCCGTCGGGCGCGCCGAGCGGGCGCCGCGCAAGGCGGCGGTTGGCGCCAGGCGGGGACTCGCGGGGCCGAGGAGCAACGCCCTTGGGTGAGGGGCCGGCCCCGCCCCTGCCGACGCGCGCCCGCCGCCCCTACAGCCGCAGTCCGGCCCGGGTAAGAAGCAGGGCCAGCCACTCGTTCAGCGCCTCCGCGGACGACGTCAGGGCGCCGGCCGACGGTGCCAGCTCCATCCAGCTGAGGGGCGGATGGCGCTGGGTCTGGTAGTCGGTGGGAAACGGCTGCACCTGCACCCCAAACAAGCGGAAGTCGTAGACGGCCCGCAGGGCGTGGAAGGCAGAGACCACCAGCGTGATGCGGTGCCAGTGGTGGGCGCGGAGGATGCGCGCCACGTCGGCCGCGTTCTCATAAGTCGTGTGGCTGTTCGGATCCAGCAGGATCGCCCCGGCCGGCACGCCCAGGGCGACCAACTCCGCGCGGGCCGTCAGCGCCTCGTTCCCCGCCAGGGTCGTGCCCGTCCCCCCAGAGAATATGAGGGGCAGGTGCGTGCGCCGATACAGCGCCAGGGCGGTCAGCAGTTCCATGCTGCTCGGCCGGGAGAGTTGTCCCGATCCCGGGAGGTCCGGCATGCCCTGCGCCGCCCCCTCGCCGACCACAACAAGGACCTGTCCGGTCACGTGGGCGGGAGGGGTGTAGGCCCACTCCAGGCGCTGCAGCAGCAAGCCGGAGGGCCAGGGGAGCGCGGCCAAGTAGAGCGCCGCGGACGCCAGTAACAGCGTGGTGCGCGCCGTACCGCGCAGCAGCAGCAACGCGACCGCAACGCCGATCACCACCAGCAGCCCCGGCGGCAACGCGAACCCCTGGGCGAAACGCACGAGGTCGATGAGCACGCCGACTCTCCCGCCTCTCCAGGGAACCGCGGCGTACGAGGTCGAGCCCTGTCCCCCGCCGCATCCCCGCGGCGGAGCCGCGCCCGGTCCCGGGCGCCAAGCCCCTGCAGTCCATCCGCACGGGCACCGCCGGGGCAGCGACAGCCCAGCGGCGCCAGCCGGTGTGATGCCAGGCCTGCAGTCCATCCGCACGGGCACCGCCGGGGCAGCCCGGGCGTTCGCGGCGCCCGCCTCGGCGCCACCCCCTGCCGCACGGCGCCCCGGCGCGGTTGGTGTCGACTCCGGGGCCCCACACTTCGGCCCCCGCCCCGTGACGGCCTTCCGCCGGGCCGGGGCCGCGGAGGCTCCCGCCGGATGGCGTTGCCCTAAGCCCGCCCGGCCCTGGGCATGTCGTACCGGCGCGCCAGGCGCGCGGGACGGCAGGCGCGCGGCGTGGCAGGTGCGCGGAATGGCTGGCGCGCGGCGTGGCAGCGTGCCGGACACCCCTGCGCGTGCCCGCCAGCCAGGACCCG
>DAHWHV010000555.1 GCA_027335545.1 Clostridia bacterium | reverse complement strand
CGGCGCCCGCCCGGGCCGCGGGCGCCCCGGGACCCGCCCCGACACCGGCCCCGGCACCGCGCGGGCGCTTCGGGCGCCTGCCGCACGCGGCCATCGGCATGCTCAGCGGCCTACTGGAGCTGGTCGCGGACCGGGGCGGGCGCGACGACCTCTACCGCCTCGGCAGCGAATTGCTGCTGGAGGTCGACGACCTGCTGCCTGTCACGGAGGCTGCGGAACTCCTCAAGCTCGCCGTCGTGCGGGAGGGCGACCTCTGCCTGACCGACCTGGGTCGGACCTTCGCGGACGCCGATGTCCTGGAGCGCAAGCGCATCTTCGCGGCCCAGCTCGCCGACCTGCCCCTCTTCCAGGTGATCCGCCGCGTCCTGGAGGGCAAGCGCAGCCGCACGATGCCGCGCGAGTTCTTCACCGACCTCGTCGCGGAAGGGGTGGGGCCGGCCGAGGCGCAGGCGCAGATCGACAGCGCAATCAGCTGGGGGCGCTACGCCGAGCTGTTCGCCTACGACAACGCCTCCGAGGAGTTCTACCTCGAACAGCCCGAGGAGGAAGCCGCCGAACTCGGCGCCGGGGGTGGCCCGACGGACTAAAGGGTGGGGGTGGGGGGCGCCGGCCGGGCGCCGCGCCCCCCACCCCCGGCCACCCGCGCCGAGGGCCCACACATCCCCCGAGGCGGACGCCACCCCGCCTCGGACGCGGCGGGGCCGAGGGAAGGGCGCGCCACGCGGCGAATGGCCGGGTCCGCGGGACCCACCCATCCATGCAGGCCGGGCCCACGGCCTGCCCGAGGCGGGGTGATCGCCGCCGGGACCAGGGGCGGGTGTGGGCGGAAGCGGTGTGCGCGGCGGTGGCGTGGGCGGAAGTAGGGATGGGGGCAGGCAGGCGTGGGGGACCTCGATGGGCGCGTGATCCTGGTGACGGGCAGCAGCCGCGGTCTGGGGAGGGCCTACGCCCTACGGCTGGCCCAGGCCGGGGCGGATGTGGCGGTGCACGACCTCTCCGCGGACAAGCCCGCGGAGTTCGGCGAAGGGGAGAACATCGACCAGACGGTGAAGGCGGTGCGGGCGCTGGGGCGGCGCAGTGTCGCCGTGCTGGGCGACGTGGGCGCCCCCGAGGCCGTCCGCAGGATGCAGGACGAGGTGGAGGCTCAACTGGGGCCGATCGACGTGCTCATCAACAACGCCGGCGGGGACATCGCCGCCCGCGGCGGCAAGCGACCCGAGCCCAACGACTGCATCGGCATCTCCCCGGAGGACATCCGGGCGGTGATCGAGCGCAACCTGATCGGGACCATCCTGGGCTGCCGGGAGGTCGCGCCGCGGATGATCGCGCGGCGCAGGGGCAAGATCATCAACATCTCGTCGATGGCCGGCGTGCATCCCACGACCCAGGGCGCCATCTACGCCACGGCCAAGGCGGGCATCGCCTTCTACACCACGTGCCTGGCGATGCAGTTGCGGCCGCACGATGTCACGGTGAACGCCGTCGCCCCTGGGGCGACCTGGACGGCCCGCTTCGCCGCGACGCGCACAGTGGCCGAGGAGACGGACAAGTCGCGCCTGCAGCGCATCGCCCAACCGGAGGACCTGGCCAAGGTCATCGAGTTCCTCGCCGGGCCCCTCTCCGACTACGTCTCCGGGCAGACGATCCTGGTCAACGGGGGCGCCCGGTAAGGGAGGCTCGGTCGTGCCGCGCCTGGGCCCCACCGGGGAGCGGCCCGGGCCCGTCCCCCCTCGCGACGGAGCGGAGCCACCGGCATCGGCGCCGGGGCTCCGCTCCCTTCAGTCCGCCGCCAGGTTGACGTGCCGCGGCACGAAATACTCGCGGGCGAGGCGCTGGCCGATGCGGGCGACCACTGCGGGGTCTAGGATCGCGTCGCCGCAGCGCTCGCAGACCGCCGCCGGCACGTTGTGAATCTCCACCTCACGCCCGAAGTCGTCGACGAACCGGTAGCGGTGCACGACCTCGTACCCCAACTGGCCCCCGCAGGCGCAACGGGTCTCCTCCGGCTGCTGCGCGGCCTTCGCGCTCTTCCCACGCATCGCTGCCACCCCCTTCGGAACGCCGCCAGTCTACCGCTTGTGACTGAATTCACAAAGCAGGTCCGCAGACGGGGATCCGCCCCAGAGGTGCACCGCGGTGGACATGGGGCCGACATCTGCGTGGGGAGGCATGTGTTCTCGCGGATGCGCGGTTTTTCGCCGGTTTCCTTCTCCTTGTGATTTTGGACACAAGGCGCAGGGATGGGCGGGGCGGGGGCGGGGACCGGGGCCAGGGCACCGGCAGGGGCAGGGGCCAGGGCAGGGGCGGGGGGGCGGGCCCCCCCGCCCCTGCCCCTAGCCCACCCGCTCCGCCTTGCCGGACTGCGCCGACTTGTAGGCCGCCTCGGAGACCTGGGCGACGCGCAACCCGTAGATCGCCGGTGCCTGGGGGGCAGGCGTCTCACCCCGCACGGCGGCGATGAAGTCCGCCACCGGCCGGACGTCGCGCCCGCGGGCGCGGAGGACGAGCGTGTCCTCCCCCTTGACCTGCAGCCGGGTCTCCCCGTCGCGGATGTTGAGCACGCCCTTGGTCCCGTAGAAGGAGAACTCCTCGCGCCACTCCGGCGAGAGGGCCGTCGCAGCGAAGGTGCCGACGGCGCCGTTGCTGAAGCGGATGGACAGCGCGCTGCAGATGTCCACGTGGGTCCCGTGCTGGTCGATGTGCGCCGCCACGCTCTCCGGCTCGAGGCCGGAGACCCAGAGCATCATGTCGTTGATGTGGCTACCGGTGTCCATGAAGTGCCCGCCGCCCGACAGCGCCGGATCCGCCCGCCAGGTCCGGCCGGGCAGGAAGTTCTCCAGGCAGTCCTGGGCGATCAGCACGGTGACCAGGCGGATCTCCCCGACCTGCCCGGCGGCGATCGCGTCGTGCGCCCGCCGGTATGCGGCGCTGCCGTGGCGCTGGTAGGCGATGGCCACCACGCGGCCCGTCGACTCACCCTTGGCGATGATGGCCCGCGCGTCCGCGGCCGTGGTGGCCATCGGCTTCTCCACCAGTACGTGCAGACCACGGTCCAGCGCCGCCAGGATCTGCGCCGCGTGCCGCGTGTGCGGCGTGGCGATGACGACCGCGTCCAGGGCCGCGCCCCTGAGCATCGCCTCCAGGTCCGTGTAGCGCGCCGCCTCCGCCCCCTGGGGTCCGAGCCGCTCCAGCGCGCGATCCAACGCCTCCGGGCTCACGTCGCACACCGCCGCCACCCGGGCGTCCTCCCGCGCCGCCACCTCGCGCAGGTGCACGCCGCCCATTCCGCCGACACCCACAAAGCCGAACCGCAGGGCCGAACCCGCCAACACCGCCACCCCCATGGACGCCCGTCCGGAACCTCAGAAGCCGGGGCGCCCGCCACAGGTTCTCGCCCGCGGCGCCGCCCCCTGCGACCGGGGAGCACCTCTCAGGGTGGCGTCGGTCTTGAAGGGGGCCCGCGGACAGAAGCACCGACGGGCGGGGTGAGGGTGGATGCGTCCGCAGTCGACCCTTGACGCACCGCGGCCTGTGGCCGGCCGCTCCGGCTGCCGGCCCCACCGCGAGGCCCCCTGCCACCCAACCGCCGCGTCGATGGACGCCGCGTCCTTGAGCCGTGTCGGGAACCACCTGTGGCCGAAGCGGACGGGGCGGTGGGCCGCCGTGGACACGCGGGCCTGCCCCGGGGGGCTGGCGGTCCGCCGCCGAGCCACGGCCCCCGCGGTGGGCCGGCGAGCGGCGCGGAC
>DAHWHV010000554.1 GCA_027335545.1 Clostridia bacterium | reverse complement strand
ATGCCGCCGACGGTGCCCACGGCAGCCAGGGGGCCGCCTGGGCATGGTGCACGCAGCCACCCGCCCGTCGGTCGCGCCCCGGGCGCCCACCGCCCGGTCGCGCGCCCCGGGCGCCGCTGTTTCGCGAGAACGGGGCGCCCGACGCCCGACGCGGCGCGGGTCCCTTCGTCGCGTCCGCGCGGGGCCCTCCCGGGCGCCACAGGGTAGCGTTGTTCTGGTTGGGGCCGTGGGCCGCACGGCGCGGTGCCGGCTCCTCTGGCGGGGTCAGGCGGCGGGGGTCCGGCTCGCCGCCCGCGGGCGCACGGTCGCCGCCGTGTCGCCGGCCATCGACGATGGCGGCTCGCCCGTGCCGGTTCCAGTGAACGGCTCGGCCGCGCGGCCAGATCGCTCCTCCTTGCCCCGGGGGGTGCTGGCGTGCTATGGCAACAGCGGGGGGATGGTCCCGCCCCGAGGCGGTCCTCCCGTCGTCCCGCAGCCGCGCGTCGGGCCCCGTGGCGGTCTGGCACGCGCCGGCTCGTTGCGGAGGAGAGGAGCGGCGCCCCATGCCCCGTGTCGCGCCCCCTGGCCTCGTCCCTGATGCGTTCACGCCCCCCGGTGGGGACCTGTCACCCCGTGCGGGTGCCGCCGTGCCGGCGCCCTCCGCCGGGCGGATGCGGGTGGAGCACGTGGCCCGTCCGAGCGCCGGCGCGCCGTTCGGCTGCGCACGCCAGCTACCTGCCCTGCGGTCCATCCGGCCACGGCGCGGTGGTCCCGGGTGCGAGCCGCGCACCCAGGCCGCCTACGCATCGCGCCTTGCGGGACTTGGCCTCCCGGTCGATGCGGTGCGCCGGGCCGCTGGCGCGCCCCCCGCAGGCCGACCCGCCGACCCTTGCTGCGCCACGCCACCACTCGGCACCGTGGGGTGGAGCGCCTCTCTCGGGGCGTGGCCCCGATGCCCCCGCGTCGGCGGCAGCTCGCGTGCGCTTCGCCCCCTGGGCCCTGGGAGGCGGCTGTCGGGTGGGCGGCGTACGCTCGCGGGCGCGCAACCAGCCCCGGACGGCGATCCGGCTTGACGCCGACCGGGCGTCCCGCGGACCGGAGCCCGGCGGAGGACGACGTGGCGCAACTGCCGGGGCGGAGGCAAGGGCCGGCTGACCCGCCCGCGGCGCACCGTGCCCTTCCCCTCGCGGCGCGCCGGGTCTCGCGCCGTACGGCGCTCCGCGCCGCGGCCGCGCTGGCCGGCGGCCTGTCCCTGGCGGGTTGCCGGATCGGCCCCCCGCCTCCGGGACCGGTGACGCTGGAGGTGGTCTCCGAACCTCTGCCGCAGTCGCCCCTGGCCAGCGCCTTCGATGTCGGCCACCCGTACGTACGCCTTGCCTTCGCCCGCCCGGCCGCCACCAGCGCCGTCGGACTGCGCGACGCCGACCTTGGTCCCGCGGTCCTCACCGGGCTGTTGCCACTCGGCGGGTTCCTCGACATCTCCGGCTTTTCCCCGGTGGACATGGACCCCGCGACGTGGGCGGCCTTTGGCGGGCGCACCGGCCAGGTTGGCATGCCGCTGGCGCGCAGCCGCCTGGTGGTGCTCTTCGACGGGGCCGTGTTCGCCGCCGCGCGCGTGCCGCTGCCGCGGCCCGGCTGGACGCTGGCGTCCTTTCTCGCTACGGCCGCGCGCCTTGCGGCCGCCCGCCCGGGCGCCCCGGTCCTCGCCGCGCTCCCGGCCGCCGTGGTCCAGGGGCTGTGGGCGACCCTGCTCGCCGGGTTTGGCGCGCCGCTGATCGACGCCAGCGGGCGCTTCGTCCCCAGCGCCAGCCAGCGCGCGGTCGACGCCCTGCGCGTCTTTGCGCGGGTCACGGGCCTCGCGTCCGCCGCGCCGTGGGGGCGCGCGGGGGTCCCGCCAGCGGGGCGGCCGGCCCTGGCGCTCCGGCACTTTGTCCCACAGTCCGAGATCGACGCCTGGATCGATGCCGGGCTCGACGTCGGGGTGGCGGGCTTTCCCGCGCTCCCCGCGCGCGCGGTGGTGCCGGCCGCGGCGTGGGCGCACGGTATCCCCCGGTCCGCCCCCGAGCGCGGCGCCGCCCTGCAGTTCCTCGTCTGGACGGGCGGGTTCGACGGCCAGCGCTTCGTGCGTGGGCTCGGCCTGATCCCGGTGCTGCGCAGCATGGCCGACCAGGCCTCGCCCCTGGTCGCGCCCGGCGGGGTCGATCCCGGCGCGCTGCTCCCCTCCGTGCGTGAGGACCTCTACCTGCCCCCGGGATTGCGGCGTGTGCCCGCCGCCGCCGCCGCGTTCGCGACCACGGTCGGGCGGCTGCACGGCCCGGCCGTGACGGCGGCGTCCGCCGCGTCCGCCTACGCCGCCGGGGCCGCCGCGGCCAACCACGCGCTACGCGCCGCCGGCTACCGCGGGGGGGGGCCATGGCCCCCCCCGCTGCCGGGTACCCGGAGGTGAGCGGCGCGGAGAGGGCCGCATCGACGTCGATGGGGCCGCTTGCATGCGAATGGAATACAATGGAATACATATGGTACGATCGGTGCGGGCCGGCCCCTCCCCCGCGCCGCAGTGGCACGGCCTGGGTTCCCAGGGTGCGATCCCTTGGCTCATCGTCAGTCGCGCGCATCTCCAGGAACGGCCGCCACGGTCAGCGCGCCGCTTGCCGGGACCCGGCGGTTGGGTTCGGGGCCCAACCCGCTGGCGGGCGGGTGCGGCCAAGATCAGGACGCGCTGCGGCGAGCGAGCGGGGCAGGCAGCACAACCAACCCGCGAGGGGGCCGGTTTCTCGGTCCGCCCCGCGAGGGGACGGGTGGGTCGTACGCGAAAGGGGTGCTTGCGCCACGCCCGTGCGGACCCGCCCTCCAAGCGGAGGCCGAGGGCCAGCATGGCGTACTAGGGCAGACCCGAGCCCGGCAAAGTCTGGCAGAGGCCGAAGCGAATGTGCCCCAGAACCCCCCCGGCTTTGGCCGTGGAGAATTCCAGAACGGGTCGTCCCTTGTCACTCGCTACCCTTCCCCTGGCGCGCCGATGCGCTGTATGCCGTATCACCCGGCGACGCGGGCATGGAGCGGCAGGTCGCGCCTTCCCAGGTCGCGCTGGTCACCGAGACGTGGTACGGGAGGTAAGACGCCACGACCGCTGGGGAAGACGCGGCGCAGGGCCGAGGGGGGCGGACCGCCTCACCGGGCCATGGTGTCGGGCGTGGCGACGGGGGAACGCTGGGCCGCGGTGGCGCGGGGGGGGCTGCCCGGCCGGACGGGAGTCCCGCCACGGGAACGCCCGCCGGGGCCCCCGCCGACCTCGCCCCTGGCGCGCCAGCGACCGACGCCGCGCGCGTCGTGGCGCTCGGGCTGGTCCTCAGCAAGCCCGCGGCCTATGTCCGCGAGGCGGTGCTCGCCGCGCGCTTCGGGACCGGGGCGAGCATGGACGCCTTCGTCACGGCCACGACGGCCGCCCAGGCCGCTTGGTCGGTGGTCGGGACGCCACTGGCGCGGGTACTGGTGCCGGTCCTTGTGCGTGCCTCGGCGCGCCGGGGCCGGCAAGGGCTGGCGGCCACCAGCGGGGCGGTCCTCTTCGTGGCCCTGGGTATCTCCGTGCTGCTGGGCGCGGGCCTGCTCGGCCTGTCCGCGCCGCTGGCGGCGGTGCTCGCCGGTCCCCGCCAGCATGCCGTGGCGGTGCTCCTGCGCTGGTTGTCGCCGCTGCCCTTGGCGTTGACCCTGAGCGCGTTTGCCACCGGCTGGCTCCAGGCGCGCCAGCGCTTCACCCTGCCTGCCTTCGTGCCCTTGCCGCTGGACCTCGGCGTGGTCGGCTTTGTGGTCTTCGCCGGCCGGCACGGGGCCCTGGCCGCGGTCTGGGGCACGTTGGTCGGCACCGCGCTGCAGTTCGTCCTGCAGTGGCCCGGGCTGCGCTTCCACGGCTTCCGCGCCGCCCGCCCGCCCTCGCCCGCCGTAGCGCTGGCCGACCCTGGTGTGGCCAGCGTGACAGGCATGGCGCTGCCCCTGCTGGTGAGTGCGGCGGCGGCGCAGGCGGGCAACCTCTTGCAACAGGGGTTGGGCCTCCGTCTGGGCGTCGGCAACGTGTCGGCCCTGAACTACGCCACCCGCGTCCTCGACCTGCCCTCCGCCGTGTTCACGCTGCCGATCGTTACGGTAGCGCTGCCCCACCTCTCCGCGCTGGCGGCCGCATCCCGGCGGCGCGACGCGGAGCGTTCGTTGCGCACCAGCCTGGAGCAGCTGCTGGCCGCTCTGGTGCCCTCGGCCCTCTTCATCCTCATCTTGCGTCGCTCCATCGCCGCGGCCATCTTCGAGCACGGCGCCTTTGGTCGCCTGTCCGTGGGCGCGACCGCGGGGGCCCTTGCCGGATATGCCCCCCTGGTGGTCGGTTTCGGTCTCCAGGAGCTGTTCCGGGTGTTCTTCTACGCGCGCCAGGACGTGCGCACGCCCATGATCTGGGACCTCGTCAACCTGGCGGTGACGGGGGCCCTGGACCTGGCCCTTGCGCAAGGCCTGCGGCAGGTGGGGCTGGCTCTGGGCATGTCCCTGGGCACGCTGGTCGCGGGTGCCGGGATGTGGGTCACCGCGGCCCGCGCGGCGGCCGGCGCCGACGCGGGGGCCAAGGACCAGCGGGAGCCGTGGCGGCCGGTCGCCGTCCCGCTCGTCCTCGGTACGGCGGCCATGGCGGTGGCGTTGGTTGCGGCAGGACACCTGCCGCACCTACAGGGCGGCGGCTGGGTGCGCGCCGCGGTGCGCGTCGCGGTGGCGGGGGTCGCTGGGGGCGGCGCCTACGTGACCGCGTTCGTTCTCGCCGGCGGCGGGCCGGTGCTGCGCGGGTTGGTCGGCGTGACGCGCTCGGCGGCGGTGGCGGTGCGC
>DAHWHV010000549.1 GCA_027335545.1 Clostridia bacterium | reverse complement strand
CACCTCGACCAGGGCCTCGTAGGCGTTCATGCCGGCGCCCAGCGCGCCCTCCAGCGCCGCCGCCACGCGTTCCATCTCCGTGGCGATGGCCTCCCGGCGCCGCTCCGCCTGGCGCTCCACCCAGAGCACGGGGGCCCAGAGACCCCCCAGGGCCGCGGCGCGGCTGATCCAGCCGCCGCCCAGGACCATCGCCGCGCTCGCCCAGCACGCCACCGCCCCGACCGCGGCCAGCAGGACCACCGTCTGGACGCTCATGGCGATCGCGCCCTGCCGCAGCCGCCGGTTGAGGTAGCCGAACGGAAACGGCATCTCCGTCCGTAGCGGGGCCGCCCGGGGCCGGACCCCGCCGCCACCCGCGCCAGCGCCCCGCCTCCGCGCGTCGGCCAGCGCCTCATCCTGCGAGCGCAGCGCCAGGGCCGCCCGCCCGCGCCGCCGGCTCCAGGCGCTGTGCAGGGCCAGGATCAGGGCCAGGGCCGCGCCGGATGCGGCCACGAACAACACCCCCACCGACCATCCCCCCTGACCGCGCTGATCTATCCGCCGAACCTGGGGCGAGAACGCACAGCAGGCCCACCGCGTCCCCGCAGGCCCCGGACCCGCATCGCCCGGCAAGGGCCGGGCTCGGCCGCGGGGGTCACCATCGCCCGTCGCCCGGGTCTGGCCGGGCGGGGAGCAGGCGCGAGGGCAGGATGCGCACCGTGTCGTGGTCGGCGTAGAGGACCCAGCCGTGGCGCTCGTCGTGCTCGATACGGCAGGGGACCCAGCGCCCCGCGACTTGCACCCGCAGGCCGTCGCCGCAGTGCAGGTCCCGGTCGGCGAGGGTCCAGCGGTCGGAGGAGCGGTCGTGGGTCAGTCCGGCGGTTTGGGGCATATCGGGTCCCTCCCGGTGGGGGCCGGGCGACCGGCCCCCTTGGTCTTGCTGCGTCAGTTCCGCCCGCTCCGGCTCGGTGAGCCGGTCGTGGTGCGTCTCGCGAAGCCGTTCGTGCAGGGTCGTTCCCACCGGAATCGCCTCCCCCAACCCTCAGCGCCGCCATAGGGCTCGCCGGCAGGAGAGCCTCCCTCCGCGATGCCGGGCCTCGCACCCCGGCCGGTTCCCTGTTCAGGCGCCTCTTGCCGCCGCGTCTATCTCCGCGTCTGCCGCTCGGCGCCGTCTCCGGTATGGGGTTGTCCAGGTGTGGTGGCGCTGGCTGCGTGCCCTCCGGGGTGTTCCAGGTCCGGCACTCCGCATGGCCTTGCTGCCGACGGCCCTGGCTGGCCTTCCACCTTGGCGGCTTCCGCGGAGCACCGCTCGGCTCCGCCGAGCCTCGCTCCGCAGCGGAGCACCGCTCGCCTGCGGCGAGCTTCGCTCCGCTACGCACCCGTCGCCGGGGGCGTCCCCGGCCGTGTGTACCCACACACCGCCGTTTTTTGGACCGCCCCTTGCGGCCCCAGGAGGTGACGACCCGCCGCGCCGCCGGGGCGGCGGAGCCGGGCGAGGATGTACCGGACGGAGCGCAGCGACGGAGGATAAGCCGCAGCCGCACCCTGGCGGTGTCAAAGGCGGGGAGGAGTAGACTGAGGGGCCAAGGGGCGGTCCGAGTGGGAATCCCGAGCCGGGCT
>DAHWHV010000542.1 GCA_027335545.1 Clostridia bacterium | reverse complement strand
CGCCCGGGAGGCCGGCGCTGCGCCCGGGGGGGCCGGTGGGCGCCCTGGGCGACGGGGAACGGCGCGACACGCGCAGCGGCTACCAGGATGAGTGGTTGAACGCGCACCGCAAGGCCGGCGCGGAGCTGGAGGTCACGCTCCTCTCCGGAGTCACCCTCCAGGCGCGCCTGGTCCAGTTCGATACGTTCAGCCTGGTGATGGACGCGGCTGGAGACACGCTGCTGCTTTTCAAGCACGGGATCGCCATGCTGCGGCCCGCCGCCCCGTCGCCGGGCTGAGGGGGCGGGGTGGCGCCCGCTGCAGCCCGGCGACCAGCCACAGGCGGCCCGCTCGACCACAAGGGGGCGTGGGCTGCGAGGAACTCTGGCCACAGCCTCCGGGCGTGGGTGCCGCCAAGCTCCCTTTTTGCGGCACCCACCTACCCCTCTGGCTCGCCGCCCAGCGCCGCCGCGGCCTCGGCCGCCGAGAAGGCCAGCACCCCCTGGCGCGGCCCGCGGCGCAGGGGACGACGGGCGGCGAGGATGCACGGCCGGACGCGAGGCCGGGGCCCCAGCCCGAGTTCGGGGGGCAGGACGCCCGCCTTGGCTGCGCGGGCGAGGGTGTCGGCCGCACGCCGGGCGGTGGGCAGCAGCGCGGCGAGGCCGTCGGTGGGGTCCCCCGGACGGGGTGGGTTGGCCGAGCCGTCGACGGTGACGGCCCAGACGTCGCCGTGCGGCGAGACCACGACGTGGTCGATCAGGACCGGTCGGCCGGCGCCGCGGATGCGGATGCGCCCCGCGACGCGATGGCCGGGGGGCAGCGTCGTCAGGGCCGCGTCGGCCGCCTCGCGGGCCTGCACCCCCTGCAGGACGACGACGACCTCCATGACCAGCAGCAGGGCGGCCGCCGCGCCGACCGCCCCCAGCATCACCACCTCCGGCCCGGCCCCTCGGGTGCCGGCGCGCAGCACGGCGCCCACCAGCACGGCCAGCACGGCCAGCAGCCCCAGGCCGGCCCACAGCCAGAGGCGCCGCGGCCGCAACGGGACACGACGCGTGCCGCCCAATCCCAGGCCTCCCTCCCGCGGCGCCCCGCCCCCGTCAGGCGGGCAACAGGGACGACAGGAACGTGAGGTTCTCCCGCGTCTGGCGGGGGTGGCGGCGCGCGACGGCGGCGGCCGCGACGACCAGGGTCAGGGCGAAGCGCTCGCGCGTCGACGCCTTCTTCCACTCCCCCTGGCCGCTCTCGGCGAGGACCTCCCCGATCTGGTCCGTCAGCCACTCCACGACCTGGCGCATCACCGCCGGATCGCCGCCGGCCGGCAGGCGCCGGCCCTCGGTGGCCATCGCCTCGATCTCCGTCCAAATCGGTCCGTTCTCGACGACGTAGGCCATCTGCGCCTCCAGCATCGCCGCCACACGCTTCCGCCAGTCCAACCTGCTGTCGGCGCGCACCGCGCGGATGCGTTCCTCGACCTTGTCCCACTTCTCATAGAGGATCTTGAGGAACAGGCCCCACTTATTTGGGAAGTAGTTGTAGATCGTGCCCACCGCGATGCCGGCCTGCTGGGCGATCGCCCGCATCTCGGCGCGTTCGAAGCCGCTCTCCCGGAACACCTGGTCGGCTGCGCGCAGGATGCTCGCGGCGATCGCGTCGGACCCTGCCATCCCTGTTCCACTCCCTGGTGGGCGACCTCAAACCAGGATAGCAAGCTTTGGAGACGGCGGTCAATGCCCGGCGGGGGAGGGCTGCGGACCGCGGGCCGTGCGGGGCATGGGGCCCACGCGAAGCCGTGGAGTTAAGGCAAACCAGTCTTCATCTTTTGGATTCATGCGGACTGCTGCGCGAATCTTGGAGCACTCCACGCTCCCCGGGGTGGGTTCCGGACCGGGGCGACGGCGGGCGGCCGGACCGGGGGGCCAAGCCGCCGCGGCCCCGGTCCGGTCCGGTCGTGCGGGCGGGACCGCGGCCGTCCCCCCGAACCCTGACCCTGGGAGGGCGATGGGCACAGCCGCAGGCGGCCCCTCCATCCTCAGGGCGCCTCAGGGCGCGAGGCGCGCGGGGCACGGCATCCGCAAGGGTTGCGGCAAGAGCGGGCTCTTGCCGCAACCCCTAAGCCTCCGCGGCGAGCGCGGCATCCAGGACGTCCATGGCTTCGTCCACCTGCTCGGCTGTGATCACCAGGGGGGCCAGGGTACGGATGACGTTGCCCCGCAGGCCGGAGCGCAGGAAGATCGCCCCACCCTGGATCGCCCGCTGCAGCACGGCCCCGGTGAGTTCCCGGGCCGGCTGGCGGCTGCGGCGGTCGGTCACCAGTTCGATGGCCATCATCGCCCCGAGCCCGCGCACATCCCCGATGCAGGCGTGCCGCTCGGCCAGCCCGAGGAAGCGGCGGCGCAGGTGGGCTCCCAGGGCCTCGGCCCGCCCGGAGAGGTCCTGGCTCTCGATCTGGTCCAGCACCGCCAGCGCCGCCGCGCAGGCCACCGGGTTGCCCACGTAGGTGCCCCCGATGGCGGAGTCGCCGGGTGCATCGAGCACGGCGGCGGCGCCCAGGACCCCGGCCAACGGCATGCCGGCCGCCATGGACTTGGCCACCACCAGCAGGTCCGGCTCCAGGCCGAAGTGCTCGCAGGCGAAGAAGCGGCCGGTGCGGCCGAAGCCGGTCTGGACCTCGTCGGCGATGAGCAGGATGCCGTGCCGGCGGCAGATGGCCTGCAGGCCCGTCAGGAACTCCGCGGGCGGGACGACGAAGCCACCCTCGCCCTGGACCGGCTCGACGATGACGGCGGCGACGGACTCGGCCGCCACGGTGGTCGTGAACATGCGCTCCAGTTCGGCGGCGCAGGCCCGCCCGTACTCGGCCGCGGACATCCCCTCCGGCGCCCGGTACGGGTCGGGGTAGGGGGCGCGGTACACCTCGGGCGCGAACGGCCCGAAGCCCGCCTTGTAGGGGTGGGTCTTGCTGGTCAGGGTCATGGTCAGCAGCGTGCGGCCGTGGAACCCGCCCGTGAAGGCGATGAGCGCCGGGCGGCCGGTGGCGGCGCGGGCGAACTTGACGGCGTTTTCCACGGCCTCGGCCCCGGAGTTGAAGAAGGCCGCCTTCTTGGGCCCGTGCCCCGGCACGTGCGCCACCAGCCGCTCGGCCAGGGCCACGTATGGCTCGTAGGGCACCACCGTGAAGTCGGTGTGCCAAAAGGCGTCGAGTTGGGCGTGCATCGCCTGGCGGACCCCCGGGGCCCCGTGCCCGACGTTCAGGCAGCCGATGCCGCCGGACATGTCGATCAGGGTGTTGCCGTCGACGTCGGTGATCAGCGCGCCGTCGGCGGAGGCGATCACCGCCGGGACGTGGACCGACAGGGCCGCAGGCACCACGGCCTCCTTGCGGGCCAGGATGGCTTGCGAGCGGGGGCCGGGCAGGGTCGTGCGACGAACGATGCAGCCCATGGAAGTGTGACCATCCTTCCTGCAACGCTTGGCGGACGCTTGGCGCACTAGGCGGGGGCTTGGCAGACGCTTGGGAGACGATTGCGGCGCCCTCGGAACGCCGGCGAAACGCGTCCCGCCCGCTGCGCCGCGCCTCACGCTCCGTGACCAAGCCGGCACAGCTGCGGCGCGGAGGACGCCTCGGCCCGTGTGCACAACGCCTGCGAGGCGCCGCCCAGTGGCGTCCCAACCACCCGCGACTCCAGGGCCGGTCGCCTTCGAGTCGACCCGGCGGCGATCCCGCGGGGTCCAGCCAAGGGCCCCCGCAGCCCCTACCCCGCCCCGTGCCGCTGGCGGGAAGTCCCGGGTCCGCGAGTGCCCCGCCCCTGGACTCGCCCGGGGCGGCCGGACGAACCGGCCTGCGGCGGGACGGGGGGGCGCCCCCGGCGGCGGGGGGCGGGGGTGGACCACGCGCGCTGACGCGCCTCGACATTCTATACGCCTCCCCGGCTCGGCGGCCAAGGCCCGGAGCCCGAGCCGCCTTTCACCCCCGGAGCCGAGGCACCCGAGCCGACCTCGGGTGCCGAGCCGAGCCGAACGTTGACGCCCGCTCGGGCCCGTGCTATCGTTCGCCGACGCGGATGATCCGGTTCCGGACTAATCGTCGCCGAATGAGTTCTTGCCGATCGGGCGGTCGGCGGCGGCGGGGGTGGTGCGCGTGGGCGGAGCGACGGGAGGCGCGGGCGGTCGCGAGGATGTGGCGCTCTTCCTCCTGGAATTCCTGCCAGATCTGGCGCATGACCTCCGCCGCAGCATGGAGCCCGCCCTCCGGCACTGCGGCCTGGCCTCTGGGCTCCAGGTTGCCGTGTTGGGCGTGCTGCGCCGGACGGGGCCGTCCCGGCTCGTGGACGTCGGCCGGCGGCTGAATCTGCCGGGCAGCACGCTCTCGGAGTTGGTCGACCGCTTGGTGGCGGAGGGCTTGCTGCAGCGGACCCCCAACCCGGAGGACCGCCGCAGCGTGCTCCTGGAGGTGACGTCGGCCGGCGGCGCCTCGTTGGCCGAGGCCCGGGGCTTGGCGGCGTCGGCGTTCGGGCGGGTGCTCCGGCGACTCGACGACGAGACGGTGGAGGGCCTGCTCGCCGGCCTGCGGGGCCTGCGGGCCGCCGTGGACGCGGAGCACCTGGAGGGGGAGCGCGGGGCGGCGCAGGCCGGGGGTGTGGGGGCCGGGGCGCGCTGACCCGGGGCCGCCGGGGCGTCCGTCCCGGGCCAGGGGCAGCAGGGAGCGGGGAGGAACGGCAGGTGCAGCGAGCGGGACGCGCGATCCTGGTGCAAGTCGTGGCCTTCGTGGTGGTGATCGCCGCGGTGGCGATCGCCGTGGCGTTCTGGTACCAGGGGCAGAACTACGTGGACTCGCAGGACGCACAGGTGAGCGCGCCGCTGGCCCCGGTGGGCTCCCTCGCCGTAGGCACGCTCACCTCCTGGCGCGTCCGGACCGGGGAGGCCGTGACCAAGGGGGAGACGCTGGGGACGGTCCTGGTGCCCCCGGCGGCGAGCCCCACCGTCGTGGTCGCGGCGGCGACTCCGGCGGCCAAAGCTACCGTGGCGCCGGGGCCCGTCCGAACCGGGCCGACCGTCCTGCGGATCGTGGCCCCGCTGGCCGGCACGGTCGTCCACAACCTAGCGGTGACCGGCGAGACGGTGACCCCCGGGGAGCCCCTGGTCTACATCGCCGACCTGCGCAACCCGACCATCACCGCCTACATCAAGGAGACCGCCATTCGCAACGTCGCGGTCGGCCAACGCGTGGACACGACGATCGACGCCTTTCCGGGGACCAAGTTCCAGGGCACGGTCCAGAGGATCGGCCTGGCGACCGCGGCGACCTTCTCGCTACTGCCCACCACGACCCAGAGCGGGGCCTTCACCCCGGTGACCCAGCGCGTCCCCGTGGTGATTTCCCTGAGCGGCCCCGCGGGCGGCCTGATCCCGGGGGAGAGCGCCTCCGTGCGCATCCATTTGCACTAGGAGGGTGCTGCAAAAGTCCTCTTTTGCAGCACCCTCCTCCGGATGCTGTGGCAAGGTTCTGCGCGACCCACTACTCCTTGTGTCTGCGGGCCCGACCGCTGCCTTTCGCAGCAGCCTCCTAGGGTGGTCGCCGCAGGAGTCCCCCTTTGTAGCGATGACCTCCGGACCAGGTGTCTGACGTTCCCAGGGGTTCTGTCCCTTTGGATCTCCGGTTTCCTCGGCCCTGCCTGCTCGAGCCACACCGGCGGCCTTCCGCCGGCACCAGCGGGCGGTCCCAGGCCCAGGCCCCAGGTCCCATGTCCCTTCCGTCCGCGGCGCGCGAGCTGCGCCGCGGACGGCCCCCGGGCCGCGCGCCGCCCGGACGTCCCGGACGCGGCTCGGAGGCTGCGGCGAAGGGCGCCACGCCGCCTTGGTGGACCAGCGCGGAGCGAAGCTCACCTGCGGAGCGAAGCTCACCGCGGAGCGAAGCTCACCTGCGGTGAGCGGTGCTCCGCCGCGGTGAGCGGTGCTCCGCCGCGGTGAGCGGTGCTCCGCGGCGGTGAGCGGTGCCGCGCGAGGGGGGCAGTGGGCCGAGGCCCTCGGGCCACGGCATCCGGAAGGCGGTGCCGCAAGCGTCCGCTCTTGCGGCACCGCTGTCGAGGGGGGGCGGCTGCACGGTGGCCGAGGCGACGGAACTGATCCCCGCGACGCCCGCCGAGGCCGGTGGCGCGGGCCGGGGTGGCGGCGGGCCAGCCGCACCCGGACCCGACGACGACGTGCGCGCACTGGAGAACTGGGGCCTGCCGCTGGTCGCGCTGGTGGTCGGCGCCTTCATGGCCCTGATGGATTCCAGCATTGTCAACGTCGCGATTCCCACGATGGAGCACGCCTTCGGCGTCGGCACCTCCCAGGTGGAATGGGTCGTCACGATCTACCTGCTCGCCCTGGGTGTCGTGGTGCCCTCCTCGGGCTGGCTCGGGGACCGCATGGGGTTCAAGCGCCTCTACCTCGCGTCCATGCTTTGCTTCATCGTGGGGTCTGGCCTCTGCGCCATTTCCACCAGCCTGCCCCTGCTGATCGGGGCGCGCGTCATCCAGGCCCTGGGCGGCGGCATGATCATGCCGACCACGATGTCGATGGTCTACCGCCTCATCCCGCGCCCCAAGCTCGGGGTGGCCTCCGGGTTCTTCGGCATGTCCATGCTCCTGGCCCCCGCCATCGGCCCGACCCTGGGCGGCTACCTCGTGCAGTATGTGAACTGGCGCTGGATCTTCACCGTCAACCTGCCGATCGGCGTCGCGGGGATGATCCTGGCGGCGGCCGTGCTTCCCGAGTTCAGGGCCAGGGATGCGGGGCCCTTTGACCTGGGCGGCTTCGTCACTTCGGCCGCCGGGCTCTTCGCGCTGCTGCTGGCCCTCAGCGAAGGCGGGTCCTGGGGGTGGCACTCGGAGGGCGTGACCCTGTTGCTGTTCGCCAGCGGGGTGCTGCTGCTGGCCTTCGTGTGGATCGAACTGGCCGTGGCGCGGCCCCTGCTGGAACTCCGCGTCTTCCGCTACGGGTCGTTTACCGCCAGCATCCTGTATGTGGTGGGCCTGAACGTGGCCCTGTTCGCGGGTGCCTTCTTCATCCCGGTCTTCCTCCAGCTGGTCCGCGGCATGGGCGCGCTGCAGACCGGGCTGGTCCTGATGCCGGGGGCGCTGGCCACGGGGGTCATGATGCCCATCTCCGGGCGCATCTACGACCGCTCGGGGCCGGTTCCCACGGTCCTGGTCGGCACCGCGGTGCTGGCGCTGGGCACGTTCCTCATGCACGGCCTCGGCCTCGCCACCGCGGCGGGGGCGATCGTGGGCTGGATGGTCATCCGTGGCTTCGGCATGGGCATGGCGATGATGCCCGCGACCACCGCCGGCATGTCCGTCATCCCGCCGGACCTGGTGGGGCGCGCCTCGGCCATCAACAACATCATCATGCGTGTCGCCGGTGCCTTCGGCATCGCCCTGCTGACCGTCGCCCTGGACGCGGGCACGACCAGCCACGCCGCCAACCTGGCCGCCCAGTACACGCCCGGGACGGTCCGCGGGGCCATGCTGGAGCAGTTGCTCCACGGCGCCAGCGCCGGCGCGACCGGTATGGTGGCGGAGCTGGTCGGTTATCTCCAGGGCCTGGCCTTCGCCCAGAGCCTGGACGGCCTCTTTGTGGTGCTGGCGCTCGTGGCGCTCCTGAGCATCGTGCCGGTCTTCTTCCTGCGCAAGGGGCATGGCGTGGAGGGTGGCGGCGCGCCCCAGCCCGGGCCCATGATGGACTGAGGCCCGGGGCCCTGGTGCATGGACGCCCGGGCCCCCGGGTCGTGGACGGCCGGGGATGCTGCCGCCGGGCGGTCCCGGGCCGGAGGGCCGGCCAGCCAGGGTTTCGGCGCCCCGGGGATGGCGGGGCGGGCTGGGGGCGGCGCCGCCGGGGGGTCCCGGGGCCGGGAGGGGAGGGAGGGCGCCCGTGAACGCGTTCGTCTACCTGCTGATGGCGGCGGTCTTCGCCGTGATGTCCGGCGCGCTCGTGCTCGACCAGACCGTCCTGCGCGGGGCTGGGCGCCCGCCCACGCCGGGGGGTCCCGCCCTGCCCGCCGCGCGGCAGGGCGCGCCGGTGGCGGCCCCGACCCTTGCCCTGCCCCGCCTGGCGGCCCAGGCTGAGGGCTGGGCCCTGATGGGGCCCAGCGGCACGCTGGTCGCCACCAATCTCCCCGAGCGGGCGGCCCTGCTGGCAGGCGCCTGCGCCGTGCTGCGCCTCGCCGGGGACTCCGGGGGCGGCGAGATGCCCCCGCCCTGGCACACCGTCTCCCTGGAGGGCCCGCGCGGCTTCCTGCTCGGGGAGATGTCACCGCGCGGCGCCATCCTCGCGGTGCTGGCCCGTGTCCACAGCAACCGCGGCGATCTGCGTCAGGCCATGGCAGAGGCCCTGGTCGAGGTCGAACGGCGTTGGGACGAGGTCCTGCCGGCGGTCGTCCCGGGCGCGGCCGGGGCACCCGGCGCCCCCTGGCCGGAAGCCCTGGCCGACGTGCTCGCGCAGGCCCGCCTCCCCGTAGCGGACGGCCCCCCTCAGCCTGGGGCAGGCACGCCCGAGACGGGCGGCATCGGGGCCTTCACGCCGCTGGAGTGACCGCCGCCC